>CAMHEA010000019.1 GCA_946184025.1 uncultured Prevotella sp. | reverse complement strand
TATTTTTTGAGAATTAATAAATTATTTTTTGAGAAAAAATAAATTAAAAATTGTCGCGACTGTGGCACTTTAGAAAAACTACTGAGCCTTAGTCGCTGCCAGAAGGCGGTGAAAGACGTGTGGAAGGGGGCTTTTTGTCCTGTCGTTTTCGGAGAAAAGTGTAAGGATATCCGCTATTTCGGATAGGCTGACTTTGCTTTTATGCCCTATCTTTGCAGGCAGATAACACATCAATTAAAATAGAGACCATGAAAAGAGTAATGATGATGGCAATGCTTATGCTCGTAGGCGTAGCGGCATTTGCGCAAGAAGTGAGAACCGTAGAACAGGAGTTGATAGGCCTGTCGGACCAGAAGTGGGCGTGGATGGCTGAAAAAGATGCGGACCATCTGGCGGAGTTGTTTCATCCCGAAGCTCAGTTTGTACACATGGGTGGCTACTGGGGGACTCCTCAGGAGCTGGAGACAATCCGTCAAGGAGGCATTTGGTATAAGAAGGCAGACGTGCATTCGCAGGAGGTGAAGTGTGCGGCAGGCTCTGCCGTGGTCTACAGCCGCATCCATCTGACGGCGGAAGTCGGCGGGCATGAGGTGGTCAATCCTTTTATCGTGTCCGAAGTGTATGTCATGGATGGCGGCCGGTGGCGGCTTTCCTTGCTGGCTTTCACGAGGACGCTGGGCGAATAGTCTGCGGTGTGGCATGTCGGAAGGCCCGTTGGGCATGGTTCCGGAGGGCTTTTCGGCTATTTTTCGGTTCTGATATTTGCTGATACGGTTAAAAACGTGTATATTTGCATGAAAAAATCATCTATTGCAAATACCCATCATGGATTTAACCGAAAGATTTATCAATTACACCAAGTTCGACACGCAGTCGGCTGAAGAGTCGGAGAGCGTGCCCAGTACGCCGAAGCAGTTGGTCTTCGCCGCTTACCTCAAGGACGAACTCGAACGGGAAGGGTTCGATGATGTCGAGATGGACGAAAAGGGATATATCTATGCGACGCTGAAGGCTAACACGAAGAAGGATATTCCCACCATCGGGTTTATTTCTCACTATGACACGAGTCCGGATGCCAGCGGGGCTGGCGTGAAGGCGCGCATCATACGGCAGTATGACGGTGCGGACATCGTGTTGTCGCCGGGTATCGTGTCGTCGGTGGAGAAGTTTCCGGAGCTCTTGCTGCACAAGGGTGAGGACTTGATTGTGACGGACGGAACCACGTTGCTGGGTGCTGACGACAAGGCGGGCATCGCCGAGATTGTGCAGGCGATGTGTTACCTGCGCGATCATCAGGAGATTGAGCACGGAGACATTCGTGTGGCTTTCAATCCGGATGAGGAAATCGGCATGGGTGCCCATCATTTCGATGTGGAGAAGTTTGGCTGTGAGTGGGGATATACCATTGACGGCGGCGATCTGGGTGAACTGGAGTATGAGAATTTCAATGCTGCCGGTGCCAAGGTATATATAAAAGGTGTAAGTGTGCATACGGGTTATGCCAAGGGTAAGATGGTGAATGCCAGCAGGCTGGCCTGTGAGTTCAATGCGCTTATTCCCGTAACGGAGATTCCTGAGACGACGGAAGGCTATCAGGGGTTCTATCATCTGCTGGGCATTGAGAGCCGTACGGAGGAAGCCAAGCTGTCGTATATCATCCGCGACCACGACCGTGGGCGTTTTGAGGAGCGCAAGCGGCTGATGGAGGAGTCGGCCCGGCACATGAATGAGAAGTATGGTGACGGCACGGTGCGTGTGGAACTGCGTGACCAGTATTACAACATGAAGGAGAAGATAGACCCGAACATGCACGTCATTGACCTGGTGCTTCGTGCGATGCAGCAGTGTGATGTTCCGCCGAAGGTCGTTCCCATCCGAGGCGGCACTGACGGCGCGCAGCTTTCTTTCCGCGGGTTGCCTTGTCCCAATATCTTTGCAGGCGGTGTGAACTTCCACGGACCGCATGAGTTTGTCAGCATACAGGTGATGGAGAAGGCCATGCAGGTCATTGTCAAGATCTGTGAGCTGACGGCAGCCTATAACGACTGACTGGCCTGACTCCCGTTTCCAGATTTTCACTTCCCGTCTCTTAAAGATAATATCATCATGGCAGAACTTCCTGAGTTAGTAAAAGATCTGGCACTGATACTGATCGTAGCCGGCATAGTGACGCTTGTGTTCAAGAAACTCAAGCAACCGTTGGTGTTGGGATATATCGTTGCCGGATTCTTGGTGTCGCCCCACATGCCTTACACGATGTCGGTGATTGACCGCGGCGACATTCAGACTTGGGCTGACATCGGTGTCATCTTCCTCTTGTTTTCTTTGGGACTGGACTTCTCTTTCAAGAAGATTATGAAGATGGGGGCTTCGCCCGTCATTGCTGCCGTGACGATTATCTTCTCGATGATGATGTCGGGCATTTGCGTCGGGCATTTGTTCGGGTGGGGGAGGATGGATTGTATCTTCTTGGGGGGTATGCTGGCCATGTCGTCGACGACAATCATCTACAAAGCCTTCGACGACATGGGGCTTCGCCAGCACCGGTTTGCCTCCATGGTGATGAGCGTGCTGATTCTTGAAGACATCCTGGCCATTGTCATGATGGTGATGTTGTCGGCAGTTGCAGGCGGAAGCACCCCCGACGGGTCACAGATGGCAGCCAGTATTTTGAAGATTGTCTTCTTTTTGGTCTTGTGGTTCGTGGTCGGCATCTTTGCCGTTCCGTTGTTCTTGCGCCGCATGCGCAAGCAACTGAACAGCGAAACGTTGCTGATTGTGTCGCTGGGACTGTGCTGCCTGATGGCCGTCCTGTCTTCACAGGTTGGTTTCAGCTCGGCTTTCGGTGCGTTTGTCATGGGTAGTATCTTGGCCGAAACGGTAGAGGCCGACAAGATTGTCAAGCTGGTAGAGCCGGTGAAAAACCTGTTCGGTGCGATTTTCTTCGTGTCGGTCGGTATGTTGGTAGATCCGAAAATCCTTGTGGACTATGCCGTTCCGATTCTTGTCATTACGTTGACCATTCTTTTCGGGCAGTCTGTCTTCGGCACTTTCGGCTATATGCTGGGCGGACAGAACTTGAAAAATGCCATGCGCTGTGGTTTTTCTATGGCGCAGATTGGTGAGTTTGCCTTTATCATTGCCTCGTTGGGACTCTCTTTAGGAGTCATCGGCGATTTCTTGTACCCTGTCGTGGTGGCCGTTTCGGTCATTACGACCTTCCTTACACCTTATATGATACGCTTGGCGGAGCCGGTCTACAGGCAGACAGAACGACGCTTGTCGAAGAAGTGGATTCGTCGGCTGAATCACCTGTGGGGGGAACCGGAGGTCGTTTCACGGGAGGTCAGGTCGGAATCGCGTGCCAACTGGCAGCGACTGTTGCGTGCCATGGGGCTTAACACGGTGGTCTATTCCATTCTGTCGGCAGCGGTCATTGCACTGATGTTCACCTTCTTGCTGCCTTTGCTGCGGAATATGTTGCCCGGATGGAAGCTGCACTGGTATGCCAATGCCATCTGTGGTCTGCTGACCGTGCTTCTCGTCTCGCCTTTCTTGCGTGCCATTATTATGAAGAAGAACCACAGTGACGAGTTTCGCGCTTTGTGGACCTCTCATCGGATGAACCGTCTGCCGCTGGTCTTCACGGTCATTGTCCGTGTGGTGATTGCCGCTTCATTCGTTTTCTATATTGTCAACTATCTCTCTCGGTTTGCCAATGCCATTATCTTGGCGGTAGCCTTGGTGGCCATTGTGCTGATGGTCATGTCGCGCTCGTTGAAGCACCGCAGCATCAAACTGGAACGCATGTTTGTGCTCAACCTGCGTTCGCGGGACATAGAGGCACAGGTGCGTGGCCGGAAACGGCCGCTCTATGAGGGGCATCTGCTTGACCGCGACATCCATATTTCCGATTTTGAGGTTCCGGAAGACTCGCTTTGGGCGGGGTGTGCCTTGCGCGAGCTGCGCATCGGCAGCCGTTTCGGTGTTCATGTGAGCAGTATTCTGCGAGGCCGGCGGCGTATCAATATTCCCGGCGGAGAGGATGTCTTGTTTCCCGGTGACATTATTCAGGCCATCGGAAACGACGAACAGCTGGCCAAGTTCGGTGCAGCCTTGGCTGGAGAGTGCTATGAGGATGATTCGGAGATTGAACGGCGGGAGATGCATTTGCGGCAGATGGTGCTCACTGGCAGCAGTCCTTTCATAGGGAAGACCATCGCCGAGAGTGGCATCCGCGACCAGTACGGATGTATGGTGGTCGGTGTGGAGGCCGGCCAGCGTCATCTGACCATCATCAGTCCTTCGCGCAAGTTCCAGAAGGGCGATGTAGTTTGGATTGTAGGTGAAGAAAGTGATTTGAATAAGGTGCTTTCCTAAAGGCAAGTGCTTTTAGGAAAGACTCAGTTCCAGCAGTTGCGTGAGTTTGGCAATGGCAGGATTTTCCTTCTGTAGGCTTTCAAGAAGTGCACCGCGCGAAAGTTTGGGCTTGATTTCCTTTTCTTCTGCCAGCCTGATATGGATTTGGATATTCGCATTGTGCAGGTTTTGGGCCAGCGTGACGCGAATCCTTTTCTTGATATCTTCCATCTCTTCGAACATCATTTTGCTGTTGGCGGCCAACTCAATGTTCGGATAGTCGGTGATGACGGGTTCCAGGTTTCTCATTCGGGTGGCTATGCCTTGAAACCGGGTATGTTTCATCATTCGGTTGCACATGGCACGCCATTGGAAGGATAGTTCTTCTTCGGTAAAGGGTTTCTCCTCGTCTTTGTTTTCCAGTTCGGGTTCTTTGTAGTAGGAAGGCTTGTCGTTTTCGCTCTTCAGCAGGTTGTTGAACGACATGCCCAGCCGCTTGGGTGCCGGACGTGACGGTGAGGGGGACGGGGACAGGGCACTTCTTGCTCCTGTCTCCTGTCTCTTGACTTCTTGTTTCTCAACTTCTCTTGGGGCGGTTCGTCTCAACGGAAGTTCAGCCCCAGCCACCTGTGCTGCCGGTTTCGGCTGATTCCGGAGTACGATCTTCTTAAACAGGGATTTCAAACGCTTGGGGCTACGCCCCGCGCCGGCATTGTCGTCGTCGGGCTGGGTAATCTGTGCCACCTGTATGAGGGTCAGTTCCACCAGCAGGCGCTTGTTGCTCGACTGCCTGTAGTTGATGTCGCACTGATTGGTCATTTGCAGTGCTTTATATAAGAACGGTGTCGGACATTTCTTGGCCTGCGTCTCGAAACGCTCGCGTTGCCGTGCGCTCACCTCCAACAGCTTCAGGGTCTGCGGATCCTTGGCCATGAGCACGTTGCGGATGTGAGATGCCAGGCCGTTAACCAACAGACCGCCGTCAAAACCGCGGTTAATGATGTCGTTGAGTAGTACCATGATGTCGGAAACCTTGTTCTCCAAGGCCAGGTCTACCATACGGAAATAGTTGTCGGAGTCCAGCACGTTGAGGTCTTCTATCACTTTCTCGTAGGTGACGTTGCCCTGTGAGAAGCTGGCAGCCTGATCAAAGATGCTCAGTGCGTCGCGCATGCCGCCGTCTGCTTTCTCGGCAATGACGGCCAGGGCTTCTTCTTCATAAGCGATGCCCTCCTGTTCGGCCACTTTCTTGAGGTGTTCCACGGTATCGGCAACGGTCATCCGCTCGAAATCATAGATCTGGCAGCGGCTCAAGATGGTAGGAAGGATCTTGTGCTTTTCAGTCGTTGCAAGGATGAATACGACGTACGAAGGCGGTTCCTCCAGTGTCTTCAGGAAGGCATTGAAGGCCGCTGTGGTGAGCATGTGTACCTCGTCGATGATAAACACCTTGTAGCGACCCACTTGCGGCGGTATGCGCGTCTGGTCCATGAGCGACTTGATGCTTTCCACGGAGTTGTTGGAAGCGGCGTCCAGCTCGAAGATGTTCAGCGACCGTTGCTCGTTGAACGACTGGCAGCTCTCACAATGGTTGCAGGCTTCGCCCTGTTCCGTCGGCGATTCGCAGTTGATGGCCTTGGCAAAGATACGGGCGCAGGTGGTCTTTCCCACGCCGCGGGGACCGCAGAACAGGTAGGCGTGAGCCAGCTTGCCGCTGCTCACGGCGTTCTTTAGCGTAGTGGTCAGTGCTTTCTGCCCCACCACGGCATCGAACGTCATTGGACGGTATTTCCGTGCCGATACAATATAGTCCATATACTTTCTGTCTCCTTCAGTGTTTTTACTTGTTCGCCCTGCAAAGGTAGTGAAATCATGGGGGCGGACAAAACAAATCCCGTGGTTTTTTCTGTGGTGGCATTTCTTTTTTGAATTTGCTTACTTCAAGGCTGGTCAGACTGCTGCAGAGTAATAAACCCTGTATTATCGGGTAAAAAAGCCTTTATTACTGAGCAATATACCCTGTATTTCCAAGTAATATAGCCTCTTTTGGTATTGCTTTTTTGTCGTATAATGTTGGCGGTATGCATTCTTTTTATTACTTTTGTGGCATAAAAGAAAAGCAATGAAGAAAATAACGGGTTTGATATGGAACCTGCTCCGCCAGTTCAAGTATGTGATTGTGGTGTTCTTGGGGGTGCTGATCGTCGGCTTTGTCGATGAGAATAGTTTCATGCAACGCTTCAAATACGAGTATCAGATAGAGGAGTTGAGGAGCGAGATCGATAAGTACATGCATCGCTATGAGGCCGATTCCAAGCGGTTGAAGGAACTGGAGCGCAATCCTGGTGAGATTTCGAAGATTGCGCGCGAACGTTATTTTATGAAAGCCGACGATGAAGACATCTTTGTCTTGAGCGACGACGAGTAGGTATATCGTAATAGTGTATTTAAAATGAGACAACTGAACAAACTGGAAAGTATCATCTTTGCTGCGGGAGGCTTGCTGATGACACTCGGAGCGGGTTGCTATGCCTTGCTGCTGGTGCAGAAAGCCGCTGCCGTGGCGGCTCTGGTGGGAGCCTTGGGATTTGCTGTCATGCAGCTGCGCCAACGCTATGCGGGCACGAACTTCGTCATTCGCCGGCTGCGGAGAATCATGTCGCTGGCCGACATCCTCTTCGTCGTGGCTGGTTTGCTCATGGTAGAAGAGCAGTTCGGACCCGTTTCCCGTCTCTTGGCGAGTCACGGCAGTGCCTACATCACTTTTGTGAATGCCACCTATGGCAAGTGGGTTATTCTTTTGCTCATCGCTGCCCTGTTGGAAATCTACACCATGCACCGTATTTCTAACGAATTGGAGAATGAACCTTGAAAAAACGCTAAAAGAACAGCATATTGTTTTAAATGTAGCAAATTTATTTTTCTACTTCGATAATACGTTGTACTTTTGTCCGACACAATCAATGAAACTCCCGATAAGGGACAACCAAAGGCATCTATGGACAAGATTCTCTATACACTGCTAACAGTCATGGCACTGACCTCATGTGCCGGTTCTTACAACATACAAGGTTCGTCCAACGTGGCAACCTTGGATGGACACAAACTCTATCTGAAAGTGCTCGACGAGGAGACCGTCAAGAACCTCGACTCGTGCGATGTCGTACACGGACAGTTCGCTTTCTCCGGTTCGCTCGACTCCACTCGCATGGCCAATCTCTACATGGATCAGATGAGTCTGTTGCCGGTGGTTCTTGAGAGCGGAGAAATCGTCATCCGTCTGGACAATACCCAGCAGTCGATTGGCGGTACCCCGCTCAACGACAAGCTTTATCAGTTCCTCAAGAGCTATGACCAGCTACAGAACGAATTGGCAGAACTCGTCCATAAACACGACCAAGCCATCATGGACGGACGCGATATGGAAGCCGTCAACCGTCAGCTGGCTACGATGGACGTGCAGATTGGTCAGCGGATGGACAAGCTCCTGACCTCGTTTGTTACGGAGAATTTCGACAATGTGCTTGGGCCGGGAGTCTTTATGATGGTTACCGCCGACTACGACATGCCGGTCTTCACCCCGTGGATAGAAGATATCCTGAGCAAAGCAACTGCGCGCTTCAAGAATGATGCCTATGTGCGGCAGTATATTGAGGCCGCCCAGCACAATCAGGAGATTATGAACGGCATGGCCGACATGCAGACCGTTCCCGTTCCTCCTGCTGCCGGAACCGTCAGCGGCTCTGCCGCCCCGCCGCCCACACCCAACGAGCTGGCGCGTGACTCTTCTTCGCAGCGGCGTTGACGACCATCAGCTGTCTCCAGCTTTCCTTCTCCGTTTTCAAACACATTCCATACCCCTTGTTTTTATGAGAATACTGATTAAAGGCGGAACCCTTGTCAACGACGGACGCGTGTTTTCCGCGTCGCTGTTGATTGACAATGACCGCATTGCCGACATCATGGAAGAAAACGAAACATCCCGTGGCGACTACGATGAAATGGTAGATGCCACGGGATGCTTTGTATTACCGGGTGTCATCGACGACCATGTGCACTTCCGTGAACCTGGACTCACCGACAAAGCCGACATCCGTCACGAGAGCCGTGCGGCTGCCTACGGCGGTGTCACGTCCTATTTCGAGATGCCCAATACCATCCCGCAGACCACGACGCTGGAGGCTTTGGACGACAAGTTCCGCCGGGCTGCTGAAGAAAGCTATGTCAACTATAGCTTCTTCTTCGGTGCTACGAATGACAACCATGGCCTTTTCGGCCAGATTGACCGCCACCGCATCCCCGGCGTGAAGCTTTTCATGGGTTCCTCTACGGGCAATATGCTTGTGGAAGGACGGCCGACGCTCAAGCAGGTGTTCCTTTCTGCAGCTGCGGCGGGGCTGCCCGTGATGACCCACTGCGAAGATACGGAGATCATCAACCGCAATATGAAAGCCGCCAAGCAACAGTTCGGTGATGATCCCGGCGTAGAGCACCATCCGGCTATCCGCAGTGAAGAGGCCTGCTACCGTTCTACGGAACTGGCGGTGGCTCTGGCTCGCGAATGCCGTGCTCAGTTGCATGTCGCCCACGTCTCCACGGCCAAGGAACTGGAGCTGTTCGATCCGCAAGACCATGGGGAGCATCCTGTCACCATGGAGATTTGCGTGCCCCATCTGTGCTTCTCGGAGGAAGACTATGCCACGAAGGGCGCACTCATCAAGTGCAATCCTGCCGTCAAGACATGCCGCGACCGTGCCGCTTTGCGCCAGTTCGTCAGCCAGGCACCTGCCGACGGACTGCTGACGATAGGCACCGACCACGCGCCTCACCTGCTATCGCAGAAACAGGGAGGTTGTGCCAAGGCTGTCAGCGGCATGCCCATGGTGCAGTTCTCGCTCGTGGCCATGCTGGAACAGGTCGTTGCACCGTCGGACGAGGGACTTCATATCGAGCAGGTCGTGCAGTTGATGTGCCACCATCCCGCCCGTCTCTTCCAAGTGGACGGCCGCGGTTTCCTGCGTAAGGGCTATAAGGCCGACATTGCCATCGTGCGGGAGGGCCGTCCATGGACACTCACCGAGGAGATGATACAAAGCAAATGCCGTTGGAGTCCCCTCACGGGGCAGACTTTCCGTTGGCGCGTGGAGCATACCTTCTGCAACGGACGGCATCTGTATAATAACGGAGTCTTCGACGAGGCGGTGCGAGGCGAGCAGCTGACCTTCCGTCAGGGGCGATAACCTTTCCGAGGACGTTCAAAGGAGGAAATCCATGATCCGAAAAGTGACTTACACCATTGCCGAAGTGGAGCCTTACATCAACTGGCTCTACTTTTTCCATGCCTGGTCCATGGCCGGAAAACCTGCCGGGGAGAAAGACCGGTTGCGTCAGGAAGCCGAGGCCATGCTTCGGGAGATGGAGAGCCGATACCAGACACATGCCGTCGTGGGCGTGTTTGAGGCCAACGGCGACGGCGACGATGTCATCTTGAATGACAGGCGCATTCCGATGCTCCGCCAGCAGCATCCCGTCGGCGACGAAGGAGTCACGCTGTGCCTCTCTGACTTTCTCCGGCCGCTCTCGGCCGGAGTAAAAGACACGGCCGGAGCCTTTGCCGCCACCGTCGATGCCGCCATGGAAACCGACTATCGTGGCGACATCTATCAGCAACTTCTGGCTCAGACGCTTGCCGACCGACTGGCTGAAGCCACGGCCGAACGCCTCCATGAAACCGTGAGGAAGCAATGGTGGGGCTATGCTCCCGACGAAAATCTCACCATGGAGGAGCTCCATCGGGAAGCCTTTCAAGGCATCCGACCAGCCGTGGGCTATCCGTCGCTGCCCGATACGAGCGTCAACTTCCTGCTGGCCGACCTCCTTGGCTTTGCGGATATCGGCATCCGGCTCACCGAGTCGGGCATGATGATGCCCCATGCCAGTGTTTCCGGATTCATGTTTGCCCATCCCCTGGCTCGCTATTTCGACTTGGGACCCATCGGTGAAGACCAGTTGTGCGACTATGCCCGCCGCCGTGGCGTGCCGGCAGACCGGTTGCGCAAGTTCGTACAATCTAATCTCATACGGAAATGATAGCAAGACATATTCTGTTATTCGTCCTTCTGATAGTTCTTCCACCGCTTTATGTGGACTATCGATACTTCAGGAAAGGCTTGCTGAAGCCCCTGTGGCGGTGGCTGTGGTGGCTTCCCAACCTCGCCATGCTGGCGATGACGGCCGTTGTGGCCTCACTGCCCGATTTCATCCCCCGCAACCGGATGTGGATAGACCTTTATCTTTTGTTGCTGGGAGTATGGGCTATCCCTGTAGCCGTCTTCAGTCTCTGTTCCTTCTTGGGATGGGGACACAATCTCTATCATAAGACTCGTCAGCAGTGGGGCGAGCGCATCGGGGCGGTGTTGGCCGTAGCGGCCTTGGCTGCCTTTGTCTACGGATTCACCTGGGGCTTCAGTCGGGTGGAGGTGAAGCATTTGGACCTGTCTTTCGACCAGCTTCCGCCTTCGCTTGATGGTTGTCGGATCGTGCATGTGTCAGACTTGCACGTCGGAACCTATGCCGGTTGGCGGCGACCCGTGCTCGAACGTGCCGTTGACAGCATCTGTGCGCAGCATCCGGATTTCGTCTTCTTTACGGGCGATTTGCAGAACACCCGTCCAGAAGAAGTCTTGGCTGTGCAGGATCTGCTCCGCCGCATCCCCAACGTCTATTCCGTCCTTGGCAACCACGACCATGGAGAATATATTGACGGTTCACCTGAAGAGAAGCAAGCCGTAGAAAAGCGTATGGTCAACATCCAGCGACAGCTCGGCTGGCGTTTGCTGGTCAACGAGGCGAAGCTCGCTGCACCCTCCTTACTCGTTGCCGGCACCGACAACGACGGCCTGCCGCCCTTCCCGTCGTTGGCCGATTACAGCCGGGCCTTGCAAGATTTGCAAGACAGTGCCACCTTCTGCATCATGCTCCAACACGACCCCTCGGCCTGGCGGAGGCACATCCTGCCAGAGAAACCCGTGCCACTGACCCTCAGCGGACACACCCACGGCGGACAGGTGAGTCTCTTCGGCCTGCGCCCCACGCAACTGCAATATGCCGAGGACTACGGACTCTACGAGCAAAACGGCTGCTATCTCCACGTCAGTGGGGGCGTGGGCGGACTCGTCCCTTTCCGTTTAGGCCTTCCCGGAGAAATCACCGTCATCACGCTGCATTCCAAAAAGAAAATATCATCGTCTGAAAAATGAAGAAGAAATCCATAACCGCCTTGCTGGCTACAGTCCTCTACCGCTGTTACCAACTCTTCGTGGCACTGCCGCTCATCGCCTTGGCATCCGTCATTACGTCGCTGACAACCATCATCGGATGCTTTCTCAGTGACGGCCACTTCTGGGGCTACTATCCAGGAAAACTCTGGTCGCGATTCATCTGTACGGTTCTGCTGCTGCCCGTCAAGGTGGAAGGCCGCGAAAACCTGCAGCGCGGGCAGAGCTATGTCTTTGTGGCTAACCACCAGGGAGCCTTCGACATCTTCCTGATCTACGGCTATCTGTGCCGTAACTTCAAATGGATGATGAAGCACCAGTTGCGAAAGATGCCTTTCGTGGGCCCCGCTTGTGCTGCCGCCAAGCACATCTTCGTGGACAAACGGGGACCGAGCAAGATCAAGGAAACCTACGACAAGGCGCGCGAAACCCTTCGCGGGGGCATGTCGCTTGTTGTCTTCCCCGAAGGTTCGCGTACTTTCACGGGGCACATGGGCGTATTTCGCCGCGGTGCTTTCATGCTGGCCGACGAGCTGCAACTGCCTGTTGTGCCGCTGACCATCAACGGTTCGTTCAACGTGCTGCCCCGTACGGGCAAGTGGGTGGGCTGGCATCCGTTACGACTGACCATCCACGCTCCGCTGCCGCCCCTTGGAAAGGGTGTAGAATACGAGAAGCAGACGATGGCAACGGCCTATCGGGTGGTGATGGACGGCTTGGTGGAGGAATATCAGGGCTTTGTGGAGAATCCCGACCAATAACTTCCCCGTCGTCACTAAACCCCGTTTTTTCGAAGACAAGACGCATGTCAACTCCCCTGACAGCCTCACCCGAAGCCAGGTGAGGCTTATTTGTTTTCCAAGTGAAGCCCGGTTGTTGTCCGAGTGAGGCTTACTCGCGAGAATTTTTAATTTATTAATTCTCAAAAAATAATTTATTAATTCTGAAAAAATAAATTAAAAATTCTTTCCACTGAAGCTCGTTTGATAAATGGCTGAGGCTCAGGGAGTTGGCAGGTGAGTCTCCGTGGGCTGACTGATTGGCCTCGTTGGGCTGATTGATTGGCTTCGTTGGGTTGGCAGGTGGGGCGAAGGGGAGTGGGGACAGGTGCTCCTTATACCATATTTATATCTACGCGCGCGAGGCTGCGGAGCTCCGTGCCTGTCATGTCGGCGGCTGTAAGAAGGGGTGTCTGTTTGTTGGTGAGTGGGCTTTGCGGGATGATTCTTTTTTCTTGGACGGATATTTGCGTATGAAAAATATTGTTTGTAACTTTGCGGTGTATAATTTTCACCATCGATCAACGTATTGTCTGACATGAACAATCAAAGCGACTCAATAGTCATCATCCCTACTTACAATGAAATAGAGAACATGGAGAAAATCATCCGGGCCGTGTTCTCCTTGCAGAAGTGTTTCCATATTCTGGTCATTGACGACGGAAGTCCCGACGGGACGGCCGGAGTGGTGAAACATCTGATGGACAGCGAGTTTTCGGACAGACTGTTCTTGATTGAGCGGAGTGGCAAGTTGGGACTGGGCACGGCCTATATCACGGGCTTTAAGTGGTCGCTTGAGCATGGCTACGACTATATCTTTGAGATGGATGCAGACTTTTCGCATGATCCGAACGACCTCCCCCGTCTCTATCATGCCTGCGCCGACGAAGGCTACGACGTAGCTATCGGCTCGCGCTATGTGTCAGGCGTAAACGTCGTGAACTGGCCCATCGGGCGTGTGCTGATGAGTTATTTCGCGTCGAAGTATGTGCGGCTCGTGACGGGATTCAAGGTGCACGACACGACGGCCGGTTTCAAATGCTACAAGCGTCGTGTGCTCTCGACGATGGAGCTCGACAAGATCCGTTTCAAGGGCTATGGCTTCCAGATTGAAATGAAATTCACGGCCTATAAGATTGGTTTCCGCATCAAGGAGGTGCCGGTAATCTTCGTAAACCGCCGCGAGGGCGTTTCAAAGATGAGCGGTGGCATCTTCGGCGAAGCTTTCTTCGGTGTGATGCGTTTGCGTTGGGACGGCTGGTTCCGCAAGTATCCGGCCATGCCCGCAGAATAAATATATGTATATTAAGGACATTCAGAAACTCTATGGCTCCTTGCCGCAGGCAGGAGCCTTTTTAGATGTACAGGAAAAGAAGTCGGTGAAGACGCTTTTCCTGCAAGGATTGTTGGGGTCTTCCGCTCCGTTGTTCTTCGCTGGCGTGCATCTGCGGTGGCAACAGCGTAAGCGTGGTGTGCCGTCGGCCGTACTGGTTGTAATGAACGATGCCGACGAGGCGGGCTATTTCTATCATGATCTGGTGCAGGTGATGGGTACCGGCCGTGTGCTGTTCTATCCTTCGGGCTATCGCCGGGCTGTGAAATACGGCCAGCGCGATGCCGCCAATGAGATTCTCCGTACGGAAGTGCTGGCGGCTCTCCGTGCTTCGTCGTCGGATCCAGCCTCTGAGGGTGGCCCGCTCTTGATAGTCACCCATCCGGAGGCACTGGCTGAGCTGGTGGTTTCGCAACAGCGGATAGACGAACGTATGATTTCGCTGACCGTGGGGGGCTTGACGGACATTGTGGAACTCGCCCGTATGTTGCGGGAATATGGCTTTCAAGAGACCGACTACGTTTATGAACCGGGACAGTTTTCCGTGCGCGGCAGCATCCTCGACGTGTATTCTTTCAGTAGTGAGCTGCCTTTCCGCATTGATTTCTTTGGAGACGAGATTGATTCCATCCGTACGTTTGAAGTGGAAAGCCAGCTGTCGCGCGACAAACGGAAGCAGGTGGACATCGTGCCGGAGCTGGCCCGGCTGGCCGACGAGAAGGTTCCGTTCTTTCAGTTGCTGTCGGACGATGCTCTGTTGGTGGTGAAAGACTTCGGCTTTGTCTATGACAAGATAGGCCAAATCTATCAAGACGGATTCTCGGCGCAAGCCATGACAGAGCGCATGGAGGGGAAGACGGAGATGGAGCAACGGCAGATTGAGCAGGAGATGCAGCGCGAATGTCAGTTGCTGACGGCCACTCGCTTTGCCGAGGAGGCTGCACGTTTCCGGCGGGTCTATATCGGTAACGCACCAACGGGAACTCCCGATGCAGCCATTGCTTTCCATGTCTCGCCCCAACCATTGTTCCATAAGAACTTCGATGTGCTTTCGCGCACCCTCGAAGACTATCTTCTTCAGGGCTATACGCTGTACATCCTGGCCGACAGTACGAAACAACAGCAACGCCTGCGCGATATTTTTGATGAACGAGGAGCTTCCCGAGAGGAGAGTGGGGGGCAGGGAATAGCCTTCACCCCAGTAGAGAAAACCCTCCATGAGGGCTTTGCCGACCACGACCTGCGGGTGTGTCTGTTTACCGACCATCAGATTTTCGACCGCTTCCATAAGTTCAGCCTCAAGTCGGACAAGGCGCGGGCGGGCAAGATGGCTTTGACGATGAAGGAGCTACAGGAGATGGAACCGGGTGACTTTATCGTACATGTGGACTTCGGTATCGGCAAGTTTGCCGGACTGGTGCGCGTCCCGCTGCCCCGCAATCCGCAACAGCCTGCGAACGACGGGCAACAGGGTTATCAGGAGATGATACGTCTGGTATATCAGCGGGGCGACATCGTCGATGTAAGTATCCATTCCCTGTACAAGATTTCCAAATACCGGAGCAACGACGGAGAACGCGAACCGCGCCTGTCGACGCTCGGAACGGGCGCATGGGAGCGGATGAAGGAGCGCACAAAGACCCGTATCAAGGATATTGCCCGCGATTTGATACGTCTGTATGCCCGCCGCAGGAAGGAAAAGGGCTTCGCCTTTAGTCCCGACACGTTCATGCAGCAAGAGCTGGAAGCCTCCTTCCTGTATGAAGATACGCCCGACCAGCAGAAAGCAACCGCCGACGTGAAGCAAGACATGGAGCGTGCGCTTCCGATGGACCGGCTGGTGTGCGGCGATGTGGGCTTCGGCAAGACGGAGGTGGCTGTGCGCGCTGCCTTTAAAGCCGCCTGCGACTCCAAACAGGTGGCCGTTATGGTGCCCACTACGGTGTTGGCGTTCCAGCATTTCCAGACTTTCCGCGACCGTCTGCGCCGCCTTCCGGTGCGGGTGGACTATCTCTCAAGGGCGCGTACGGCCAAGCAGACCCGTCAGGTGCTTGAAGATCTGGCTGCCGGACGTATAGACATTCTCATCGGCACGCATAAACTCATCAGTAAAAGTGTGAAATGGAAGGATCTCGGACTGCTGATTATCGATGAGGAGCAGAAGTTTGGCGTGTCTACGAAGGAGAAGCTGCGCCAGATGAAAGCCAATGTAGACACGCTGACTATGTCGGCTACGCCCATTCCGCGTACATTGCAGTTCTCACTGATGGGGGCCCGCGACATGAGTATCATCCGTACGCCGCCGCCCAACCGTTATCCCATCCAGACAGAGCTTGCCTCGTTTGGCGGTGAAGTCATTTCGGATGCCATAAATTTTGAAATGAGTCGCAACGGACAGGTATTCTTCGTCAACGACAATATACGCGGACTCGACCATATTGCCAGTGTCATCAAAAAGTACGTCCCCGACTGTCGGGTGGGCATTGGGCATGGACAGATGAAGCCTGAGCAGCTGGAGGAAATTATCATGGGCTTTATCAATCACGACTTTGATGTGCTCCTGTCTACGACCATTGTGGAGAATGGTGTGGACATACCCAATGCCAATACCATCATCATCAACGATGCGCACCGGTTTGGTTTGAGCGACTTGCATCAGATGCGTGGACGAGTAGGGCGCGGCAGTCGCAAGGCGTTCTGCTATCTGCTGGCACCGCCCTTGTCGTCGCTCAATGCCGAAGCGCGCCGCCGTCTGGAGGCGTTGGAGAGTTTTTCGGAACTGGGCAGTGGCTTCAACCTTGCCATGCAGGATCTCGATATTCGCGGAGCCGGCAACTTGCTGGGTGCAGAACAAAGCGGATTCATGGAAGATCTTGGCTATGAGACCTATCTGAAGATTATCAAGCAGGCTATGGCTGAGTTGGCCAATGAAGGCGTGGGAGCAGATATTGGCAACGAGAACGGTGGAACGGGAAGTGAGGAACACGAAACCGAGATGAAAGCTGTCTTTCAGAAGGAGCAGCTTGAAGCGTTTTCAGCAGGCTCCCGACCTCCCTATCTGGATTTTGTGGACGACTGTGCACTGGAGTGTGACCTTGAAATGTATTTCCCTGACGGCTATGTGCCTGGCAGCAGTGAGCGAATGCTGCTCTATCGCGAGCTCGACAACATTGAAAGTGACGACGAACTGGCTGCCTATCGGAAGCGGTTGGAAGACCGTTTTGGTCCCGTTCCACGGGAGGGTGAGGAATTGATGCAGGTGGTGGCACTCCGTCGCATCGGCAAACGGTTGGGGTGCGAGAAGGTTATGTTGAAGCAAGGGCGCATGCAGATGCAGTTTGTGGGCAATCCTGACGGTCCGTTCTATCGCAGTGCGGCTTTCGACAAGGTGCTCAACTACATCAGTCAGAATCCGCGGCGTTGTAACCTGAAGGAGGTCAAAGGTCGCCGGCTGATGGTGGTGGACTCGGTTCACTCGGTGGGGAAGGCCGTTGAACTGCTCAGGCAGATTGATGCGCCGTCGTCCTGACGACATGGATTGTGCGGGCGGGCTTGTTTGTCCGTCTGTTTTCTTTTCTGTGTCGAAGTAATATAGCCTGTATTACTTGATGATTTAGCCTGTATGACAAGGCAATATACCCTATGTTACCTTGTCATACAGGCTTTATTGCTTGCTGAAAGGGCTTTGGTCTTCAGTTTTCTGAGACTCGCCGGTATGCAGAAAGGGGCACCTTTGCTTGGCAAAGATACCCCTTGGGCAGAAGTTGAAAGGTGTTTTGCTCCTTTCGTGACCTTTTTTTTGAGTCTTGCGATGTGTTATTTCTGCTGATGTTTGCCGCCGAAAGCCTTTGTGGTGGCACCTTTGGCGGGTCCATATTGGGCGAACATGACTTTCGACAGGGTGAACTCGTCGGTTTCTTCGATGTTCATTCCCTGCATGGTTCCGCTGAACATGCTGACTGTCAGATCCATTTCATCGTAGAGAATGAGCATCTCCACGCCGTCGTCGAAGACGACACGGATGTCGGCTGAAGGTTCGATGCGCCATGAGAAGTTGCGAATGCCATGCTGTTCGCCGCCCACATAGGAAACCTCCTGACCACGGCCGTAGGTGGCATTGGGCGCGTCCTGGTCAAATTCCCAGTCAATGTCGAAAGCATCCTTCACCCATTGTCCGTTGTCCATTTGATAGGTGGCGGTGAGCATGCCCCGCCAGTGGGCGTTCAGATACTGAGCCATGAGAACCATGTCGTCCATTGAGAGTCTGCTGTAGTCCTCGTGGGGGGCATAGGGAGGTTCTGGCTCGTCCCAGTAATAGTAGGAGTCGTGCTCGTCGCAGCTGATAAACGTCATGGGTATGGCCATCATGGCGAGCAGCGTCAGGTAGGTAGAGATCTTTTTCATATTCATTTGTTTTTGATTTGATACTGATTACGGGAGCAAAGATAATCAGATTATCTTGCTCCCGTATGGCTTTTTCCCTATTCTGGGGTAGGAAAATCCCTATTGCTTGTTTTTTTCCTGGATTATTCGGCATTGAAGTCACGGAAGTGACGCTTGTAGACCTCGCGTTTCGGCTGTTCGGCCTGTCCGTTCTGGGCCGGTGCGTAGTAGAAGGCACCGCGGTCGTAGAAGTAGATATTGCTCCAGTCGGGTTCTTCGGACAGCTTATACATCGAGAAAGAGATGTCCTTGTAGACGGTTTCCAGGTTGCCTACTTCGTCTACATAGTCTTCTGCGGTGTGAATTTCGCCCACGAAGTGGCCGTTGTTGATTCTGTAGTCGGTGATTTCAATGTCGTAGTTATCTTCGGTGAAGTGTATCTTGATGACACCGTCCTGTACCCGCCAGCGGATATGGCTTGCAATGTAGCTTCCTCCCCATCCGAACTGATAGTTATAGTAGTCAACCCAGTAGCCGTCGCCGCGTGTAAATCGGAACGGATCGCTACCGAAGGACATCTGTGTCATGGTGGAAGTGTAGGTGTTCCCTTCTGCGTCTTCGACATATACGCCCATCTGCCCCTGCCATGTTCCTTCAAGCATGGATCCGATGTTCTGGTCTTTGCTGCAGCCAGTCATTAAGAATGCTGCCAAAAGTGTCATGCACGCTGTGGCAATCCAAGTCTTTGTCTTTTTCATTGTCATTAGTGTTTCTATTTATGATAATCCTTATTCTTTGCCGGTGAACGTCAGTTCCGAGTGCTACGGTGTTTGTTCCCTTTCCGTTGCAAATATACGCATTTTTCTTTGATGGCACAAATCATTTGCCGATATATTCAGACAATCTTAAAAAACACAAATATATTTGGCCGTTCTCCTCCTTTTCCGTATCTTTGTGGAAAATAAAGCATCATAGGAAATATCTATTTTTATTCAATAAAGACAACACATGAGAACAATTTACGAATTCTCTGTCAAGGACAGAAAGGGGAAACCCGTATCGCTGAAAGCGTATGCCAACGAAGTATTACTGATTGTAAACACGGCTACGAAGTGCGGATTCACCCCGCAGTATGATGAGTTGGAAGCCCTTTACAAGAAGTATCACAGCCAGGGTTTTGAGGTTTTGGACTTTCCCTGCAACCAATTCGGGCAGCAGGCACCGGGTACAGACGAGAGTATCCATGAGTTTTGCAAGCTCAACTTTGGCACGGAGTTCCCCCGTTTCAAGAAAATCAAGGTGAACGGAGACGATGCTGACCCGCTATATAAGTTCTTGCAGGGGCAGAAAGGGTTTGCCGGATGGGACGAAAGTCATCCTATTGCAGCCGTTCTGGACAAGATGCTCAGCGAAGCCGACCCCGCTTACAAGGAGAAGAGCGACATTAAATGGAACTTTACGAAATTCCTGGTGAACAAGAAAGGTCAGGTGGTAGCACGTTTCGAACCTACCGAGAAGATAGAGAACATCGAAAAACAAATAGAAGAACTCTTAAAATAAGGTGTTTCGGCAACACCAAGGAGACAGGAACATGGAACACATACGCTGTTTGATTATCGGTAGCGGTCCCGCCGGGTACACGGCAGCCATCTATGCTGGTCGGGCCAATCTGAGTCCGGTGCTCTATTGCGGCTTGCAGATGGGCGGACAGCTTACGCAGACCACCATCGTTGAGAACTTTCCGGGCTATCCCGAGGGGGTTGATGCCAACCAGATGATGATGGAACTGCGCCAGCAAGCCGAGCGTTTCGGGGCTGATATTCGCGACGGAATCATCGCAAAAGCCGACTTTTCGGCTCGTCCTTATGTATTGACGACCGACCGTGGCGTGGAATTGGAGGCCGATGCCGTAATCATTGCAACGGGAGCCAGTGCCAAGTATTTGGGACTTGACGATGAAAAGAAGTACAATGGCATGGGTGTGAGTGCCTGTGCGACTTGCGACGGATTCTTCTACAGGAAGAAAACCGTGGCCGTTGTGGGTGGCGGTGATACGGCTTGCGAGGAGGCCAGTTACTTGGCGCAGCTGTGTCAGAAGGTCTACATGATTGTACGGAAGCCCTATCTGCGTGCGTCTGACATTATGAAGAAGCGTGTGGAGGATAACGATAAGATAGAAATCCTCTACGAACACAACGCTGTGGGGCTCTATGGTGACAACGGTGTGGAAGGTGCGCATCTGGTGAAACGCTTAGGCGAGGCCGATGAGGAGCGTTATGACCTGCCCATCGACGGATTCTTCCTGGCCATCGGACATCGTCCCAATACGGACATCTTCCGCGAATGGCTCGCAGTGGACGACACTGGCTACATCAAGACGCTTGGCGATACGCCGCAAGTGCTTTCTGCCGGTGACGAAACGGCGACACTTCCCGGTGTCTATGCCGCGGGCGACTGTGCCGATCCGCACTATAGGCAAGCCATTGTAGCTGCTGGCAGCGGCTGCAAGGCTGCACTTGAAGCCGAACGCTATCTCCAGACCCTGTAGGAGACATATAGATATAATACGCCCGGGGGCTTATCGGATGCCTCCGGGCGTATTTTTTGTCTATGGCTGCGAGCGTACTCAGTCCTCGATGATCTCCGCTTCAGCCTCTTCCAGCAACACTCCCTGTTGGACGCTGGCTTCCTCGGCCGCCAAGAACTGCTTACGCATGGCGTGAATCTTCATGGCATTGATGCATTCTACGACTCCATAGAACATCATAGCCCATCCAATGATTTTCAGGGGAAGCGTAGCTGTCTCCATGGGGTGGATGACAACGAGGATGCCCACGGCGAGTGTTACCAGCGGGAACAGCCAGAATATCAGCGGAATGGAAGCGTATCGGCGTGCCGTGATGAGATTGACGAACTGCTGGATAGCTCCGATGATGAGCATGCTGGCTAATACATAGGTGACGCCGATGATGAAACTGACCGGTATCAAAGCCAGGATGATGCCCAGAATGGTGCTGCCCAGTCCCACGATGAGGCTTGCCAGGTTGCCCATGCCTTTGCCTTGTGTCTTGATTTCCTTTCCGTTGGCGGCCGCCCGGGCTACCGGGACGTTGCTGCCAGCCTGCAGGCTTGCATCGGAAGGGGTCGTGTCTTCACGGTTTTCGGGCGTTTGCGCCTTTTCTCTTGCCTTCCGCCATTTGTTGCGTTCGTATGAATAGCCCACCAGTGTGATGATTCCAGACAAGAAGAACAGGATGCCGGCGACGATGGTGAGCCACTTCATGGTGTCCTCACGGTACTTGACGAGCAGAACACCGACCATAATGGCCACGGCGGCACGGAAAACGGCACTTTGTATGATTCGCATAATACTCCTTTTTA
>CAMHEA010000018.1 GCA_946184025.1 uncultured Prevotella sp. | reverse complement strand
CGCAAAATCAATATTTATTTAATTATGGACGACTACCCGGCGGAAAATTTTTATCAGACGGGCGTGAGGTAATCAACCACAGATTGTTGCTCATCCTCATGCCGTAGATGCATTTTCACTACGCTGCCAAACAGTGGAGGACGAGCAAATGAGAACATACTGGAACACAAATGGAGGCTTGGTACCACTCAAGGAGTGGCAACCCAACTGCTGGATACAGGTGACCTGTCCCACGAACGAGGACCGCCAGTATCTGGAGGAAACGTATAACATCCCGGACTATTTTATGAACGACATCAGCGATACCGACGAGCGAGCCCGCTACGAGTATGACGACGGATGGATGCTCATCATCCTGCGTATACCCTATGTCAAGGAAATCCGTTCGCGTACGCCTTATACGACGGTGCCGCTGGGTATCATCCACAAACGGGAAGTGACCATCACCGTCTGCTACTACGAAACGAACATGATGATCGACTTCGTGTCGTTCCAGCAGAAGCGCAACGAGGGTTTCGTGGACTATGTAGACATGATTTTCCGGCTCTTCCTGTCGTCCGCCGTATGGTATCTGAAACGCCTCAAGCAGATCAGCACGCTCATCGAGAAGGCTAAGCGCAATCTGGATAAGGAGGTGAACAACGAGAGCCTGATCGGCCTGAGCCGCCTGCAAGACTCGCTGACATATTTCATCACCTCCATCCGCGGCAACGAGAATCTCTTGCAGAAACTGAAATTCAAACTGCAAGTGGACGAACTGGATGCCGACCTCATCGAAGACGTAAACATCGAGATGTCGCAGGCACGCGAAACGACCAACATCTATGCCAACATTCTGGAATCCACGATGGAAACCTATACGAGCGTGATCAACAACAACATGAACACCATCATGCGTACGCTGACCTCCGTCAGTATCATCATGATGTTTCCCACGCTCATCGCATCCCTCTTCGGCATGAACCTCATCAACGGCATGGAGACAAGTCGCTTCGGCTTCATCTTGGCCCTGGCCATTTCCGTCTTCGTTTCTGCCGGTTCGTGGTGGATTCTGCGTCACAAACGGCTTATTTAGTCCCCGAAACTGCAAAAAAAGCCATGAAAATTAGGTAATTACAATATTTTTACCTAAGTTTGCAACTTGTAAACTGGCTGCCAAAGCGATTGGGCTCAGCTGTCAGCATCAAGTCGCGTGCCGAAGAAAGGCATAAGGGCAGTAATTTGAAAAACTTAAAATCAGTAAAATGATGGACTCTCAAGACAAGGCCCTGGAACAGGGAACAGTAGAAGAAAAGCAGACAGAAGAAGTGGTTGAAGCACAGAATGAAGTCGCAGAGGAATCCGTAGCAGAAACCTCCGAACCACAGACCGAACCTGTCGAGAAGGCAGTAGCCGAAGAAGAAAACACAGAAGCCGGCACCGAAGAGGCGATGACCAGAAAGACCTATGCCACCAAGGCTGAAGTCCTGGAACGTCTCAAAGAACTGGCACATGGCGACGAGACTCCGGCCAAGGCCGAAGTGGACTACCTGAAAACCGTCTTCTACAAACTACACTTCGCCGAACGCGAGGCACAGCAAAAGGAATATCTGGAAAAGGGAGGCGATCCCGACACCTACCAAGTGATGCCTGATGCCGACGAAGAAGTTTTCAAGGCTGAAATGGGCGTTGTCAAGGAGAAAAGGCAGAAAGCTTTCCTTGAACAAGAGAGTGAGAAACAGGAAAACCTGCAAAAGAAACTTAACATCATTGAAAAGATAAAAGGCATGATTACCTCTCCTGAGGAAGCCAACAAAGCCTATCAGGACTTTAAAGAACTGCAACAGCAGTGGAAGGAAATCAAAGCCGTGCCGGCAGAGAAGGCCAATGAACTGTGGCGCAACTATCAGCTCTATGTAGAACAGTTCTACGACCTGCTGAAACTAAACAACGAAGCCCGCGAATACGACTTCAAGAAGAACCTGGAAATAAAGACCAGACTCTGCGAGGCAGCAGAAAAGCTCGCTGAGGAAGACGATGTCATCAGCGCATTCCATCAGCTACAGGAGCTGCATCAACAATACCGTGAGGCCGGGCCTGTTGCCAAGGATCTCCGCGAAAGTATCTGGACACGCTTCAAAGCTGCATCTACCGTCATCAACAAGAGTCATCAGCAGCACTTTGAGGAGCTGCGCGCCAAAGAAGAAGACAACCTGACCCGCAAGACAGCTCTCTGCGAGAAAGTAGAAGCTATTGCCCAGGAAGAAAACAAAGGCAGTGCCGACTGGGAGAAGCACACGAAGGAAATCATCGAGATACAACAGGAGTGGAAGACCATCGGCTTCGCCCCGCAAAAGATGAACGTGAAAATCTTCGAACGCTTCCGTGCGGCTTGCGACGACTTCTTCAACCGGAAGGGAGAATACTTCAAACAGCTCAAGGAGAAGTTTGCCGAGAATGCCGAGAAGAAACAAAAGCTCGTTGAACAGGCGCAGGCTTTGGCCGAATCTACCGACTGGAAAAAGACCAGTGACAAACTCATCAACCTGCAACGAGAATGGAAAACCATTGGCATGGTACCCAAGAAACTCGGTGACCAGCTGTGGAATGACTTCCTGACTGCTTGCAACAAGTTCTTCGAGGCACGCAATGCGGCAACAGCCGGTACGCGCAACGAAGAGAAGGAGAACCTGGAAAAGAAACGCAGCATCATTGAACAGCTCAAGCAACTGGCCGAAGAAGCCGGCGAGGGATTGCAGGAGAAAGTCCAGGCACTCACCGAAGAATACGGGAAAATCGGACATGTGCCTTACAAAGAGAAGGACAAGGTCTATGGAGAGTACCACGCCGTACTCGACAAACTCTATAAAGACCTTCACATCTCTGCCGCCCGCAAGCGTCTGGACAACTTCAAGAGCAACCTCAAGAATGTTGCCGAACGCGGTGCCAACGCTCTGGACAACGAGCGTAGCCGCCTGATGCGTCGCTATGAGCAGCTCAAACAGGAAATCAACACCTACGAGAACAACCTCGGATTCCTCAACGCCTCGTCCAAGAAAGGAAACTCCCTCATTGACGAAATGAACCGTAAGGTACAGAAACTCAAGGACGACCTTCAGTTGACCCGCGAAAAAATCAAGGCTATTGATGCCGAGAACAACGCGTAACGTCCCATAAAGACAGGACCTTTCGCCTCCAAGAAGAGGAAGGAATATACGATATGCAGACAAGGAAAGGACAACAAGCTTTTCCTTGTCTGTCTTTTTTATCACATAGCAAGACCTGATAGAAACAAATCATCCAGAATAATTGTCATCCCCCACTCAATTTCTTTTGAGCCGACAGAACATGTCCATGCCAAGCATACAAAAAAAGCACTGCTCCTCGTGTGCAGTGCTTTTGCGGTGTTGGGGTACTCGGACTCGAACCAAGAATGACAGGACCAGAATCTGTAGTGTTACCATTACACCATACCCCAATTCCATAATGCAACCGAACTCCTGTCGAATTGCGGATGCAAAGGTACTGCTTTTTCGTGAACTAACAAAAAAATCTCAAACTTTTTTGTAAAAAACTCCAAATATATTTCGTTTTCTATGGTTATTAAGCCATTTTCCACTACCTTTGCACGACGTTATACATCTAAATATTGAATGGACAAGATCAAGAAGTTAGTAGAAACCATCATCGAGGGTATTCAAGAGAAAAAAGGTTCTGACATTGTCGTTGCCGACCTTTCTGGTATCGACGGCACCATCTGCCGTTATTTTGTCATTTGCCAAGGCAATTCGCCCATGCAGGTGGAAGCCATTGCCGAATCCGTCGGCGATTATTGCCGTGAGAAGGAGGGCGAGAAGCCCGTGCATGTCGTCGGTTTGGAGAATGCGCAATGGGTGGCCATGGACTTCGTCGACGTGATGGTGCATGTCTTCGTACCAGACATGCGTGCCTATTATGATTTGGAAAACCTATGGAAGGATGCCCAGCTGACGGAAATCCCGAACCTGGACTAAAGGCGTAAAAAGACTGGAGGGGCGTTAGGACATTCCTTCTTCCCGTCCGAAAAAATCGCAAAGCCGCCCCCATAACAAACAATAAAACAGAAAAAACATGAACAACCAGAATCCGAACAATAACATGCCGAAGATGCCCAAGTTCAACATGAACTGGATCTACGCATTGGTCGCTATTTCATTGGCTGTCGTATTCTTTGCCGGCAATAACGGCCTGACCAGTTCCTCGGCCAGCATCACCAAAGACTATACCACCTTCATCAGCTATGTCAACAAGGGCTACGCTGCGCGTGTGGTCATCAACAAGAAAGCCAGCAACCTGCGGATGTACGTCCGTACGGAACACATCCGCGACGTATTCAAGGCCAGTGCCCAGCAGGTAGGTTCCGAGCCGTATGTCAAGGTCGAAATCGGTTCGGTCGACAATCTGGAGACCTTCCTCAACACAGCCCTCCAGCAGAAAAAGATTGGAAGCTACAGCTATGACAACCATAGTGAGGACGGCCTGACGAGCATGCTCTTCAACATCCTTCCGTGGATCATCTTCATTGCCATCTGGTTCTGGATTATGAACAGGATGAGTGGAAGCGGAGGCGGCCCTGGTGGCGTATTCAATGTAGGCAAGTCAAAAGCCAAACTCTACGAGAAGGCCAACGACATGGGTATCACCTTTAAGGACGTGGCAGGTCAAGCCGGAGCCAAGCAGGAAGTACAGGAGATTGTAGAATTCCTGAAGAACCCGCAGAAATACACCGATCTGGGAGGAAAGATTCCCAAGGGAGCCCTCCTCGTTGGTCCTCCGGGCACAGGAAAGACACTGCTGGCCAAGGCCGTGGCAGGCGAAGCCGGTGTCCCCTTCTTCTCCATGAGCGGCAGCGACTTCGTCGAAATGTTCGTCGGCGTAGGTGCCAGCCGCGTGCGCGACGTGTTCCGTCAGGCTAAGGAAAAGTCACCTTGCATCATCTTCATCGACGAAATCGATGCCGTAGGACGTGCCCGGTCCAAGAACCCCGCCATGGGCGGCAACGACGAACGCGAAAACACACTCAACGCCTTGCTCACCGAGATGGACGGATTCGGCACCAACAGCGGCGTCATCGTCCTGGCAGCCACCAACCGAGTTGACATGCTCGACTCAGCCTTGCTCCGAGCCGGCCGTTTCGACCGTCAGATACATGTCGACCTGCCCGACCTGAGCGAGCGCAAAGCCATCTTCAACGTCCACCTGAAAGGCAAGAAGACCGACGATACCGTCGACGTAGACCTGTTGTCGCGCCAGACCCCCGGATTTTCCGGTGCCGACATTGCCAACGTCTGCAACGAAGCAGCCCTTATTGCCGCCCGTCATGACAGCAAAGCCATTGGCAAGCAAGACTTCCTCGATGCCGTCGACCGCATCATCGGCGGTCTGGAGAAGAAGACAAAAGTAATGACCGCCGACGAGAAACGCGCCATCGCCCTCCACGAGGCCGGGCATGCCACCATCTCCTGGTTCTGCCAGTATGCCAACCCCCTGATCAAAGTAACCATCGTGCCGCGCGGTCAGGCACTCGGAGCCGCATGGTACCTACCCGAAGAACGCCAGATCACCACCAAAGAGCAGATGCTCGACGAGATGTGCGCCCTCCTGGGCGGCCGCGCCGCAGAAGAACTCTTCACAGGGCACATCTCCACCGGAGCCATGAACGACCTGGAACGCGCCACCAAGAGTGCCTTCGGCATGATTGCCTATGCCGGCATGAGCGACAAGCTGCCCAACATCTGCTACTACAACAACCAGGAATACCAGTTCCAGCGCCCCTACTCTGAAACCACCGCTAAGCTCATCGACGACGAAGTGCTCGCCATGATCAACCAGCAGTACGCCCGCGCCAAGGACATCCTGACCAAACATCAGGAAGGCCACAACCAACTGGCCCAGCTACTCATCAGCCGCGAAGTCATCTTTGCCGAAGACGTAGAGCGCATCTTCGGCAAACGCCCTTGGGTCAGCCGTTCACAAGAAATCATCGAAGCCAATCAAGACACAGAAGAGAGCGGGCAGGAGCCCCGCCCCCTAAACGACCAACGAGAAACGACCAACGAGGACACAGAACCCAAGCTCGAAGACATGCCCGACGAAGTGAAAGCCGCGCAAGCCGAATTTGAGAAAGGAGGCCACGCATGAAAAACCTCATCACCCGCGCCCTCGTAGGCCTGCTGTTCGTCATCGTCATGGTCGGAGGCATCATCTGGCGACCCGACACCTTCATCCTTCTCTTCGCCGTCATCACTGGCATGACCCTTTGGGAATACACCGGACTCGCCAACCAGATAGAAGGCGTACAGACCAACCGCTTCATCTCCACCGTTGCAGGCGTCTACCTCCACCTCGCCGTTGCCGCGTGGAGCATCGGTCTCGCCGACAGCTTCGTCATCTTCGTGCCCTATCTCATCACCCACCTCTACCTCCTCATCAGCGAGCTCTATCTGAAACAGGAGAACCCCGTCAACGACTGGGCCTACACCCTCTTCGGACAACTCTACATCGCCCTGCCCCTCTCCCTCATCAACCTGCTTGCCTTCCGCATCACCCCCGACCAGGAACCCGCCTATAACTGGCTGCTCCCCCTGAGCCTTTTCCTTTTCCTCTGGACCAACGACACCGGAGCCTACCTCACCGGCTCGCTCCTCGGCCGGCACAAGCTCTTTCCCCGTATCTCACCCGGAAAAAGCTGGGAAGGAAGCATCGGCGGAGCCCTCCTCACCCTCGCCGCCGCCTACCTCATAGGCTGGCTCGACAACGTCACACCCGCCGACCTTGACACCCACGCACCCGCCTACCCCATCCTGCCGTGGATGGGACTCGGCCTCGTCGTCGTCGTCTTCGGAACATGGGGAGACCTCGTCGAAAGCCTTTTCAAGCGAACCCTCCACATCAAAGATAGCGGGCGCATCCTCCCCGGACACGGAGGCATGCTCGACCGGTTCGACTCCGCACTTATCGCCATCCCCGCCGCTGTCGCCTATCTGTATACACTTAGCTTGATATAAGACATACCCCATGAGAAACCACAAAATGGTTCCCCGACCCGCATAAAGAAAAGTTATCTATAGACATACCTCCCCATTTGCTTGCTGTAGCAAGTGACGGGGAGGTATTTTGTTTTACGACAAGGCTTCGGCAATATCCTCTTTCTCTTCCAAACCGAGTTTCTGACGCACCTGCGTCTTGCGCTGGTAGACGGTGCGGACGCTCTGCTGGGTAACAAAGCTGATCTCCTTGGTTGAGAAGTTGGCTTTGAGCAGACAGCAAAGTTGTATGTCCCGCTCATTCAACACATCTCCATAGCGCAAATGCAAACTCGTATAGAAACCGTCATACACAGAATCAATCGTCCTATACAAATCCTCCCAGTCCAGCAAATAGTCTACGCTCACCTCCTTGTGCGCTATCGCCGCCATACGCTGCAGCAGTTGCTGGTTGGCAGCCGTAGGATTGGCAGCCGCATGGCGGATGACTCCAAGCTGCTGGAGCAACATACGCTTCACAAAACGGTCGTCGCGTTCATTTGACTGCAAACTGTCGGCCAATAAACGACGCAGCACTTCCGTCTCCTCAGCCTTCTCTTCCAGCAACCGCCGACGACGCTTCAGGTAGACAACGAGGGTGAAAATGACAAAGCCCAAGGTTAAAGTCAGTACGACAAAGAAGAAAAGCTGACGCTGGCGGCTCATCGTCAACCACAGTTCGTGCTCCCGCAGTTGCTGCATGGCCCGTTCCTTGGCCGCTGCCACGGCTTCGCGTTTGTTGCTCTTTCCCTGCATTTCGTTGGCATACCTGGCCATGTCGATGATATTGTAATGTCGTGTGGTGGCATAGTCGAGTACCATCCGATGGGCAATGATGCAAAATTCTGTAGCATCAGAATAGTCGTCAGCGACATCCGTCACCTGCTCCATCAGCTCAAGTTCATGCCGTGACCGCTGTTTGTCACCCTTGAGCAGCCACGCATAGGACAAGGAGAAGTGTGCCCCCTGCTTCTCTGCACCAGTCTTCAGCCCGCCGCGCCGCAATATTTGTTCCTGCAAGGCTATGCCGCGGTCCACCTGTCCCGTCGTTATCAGCAAATCGGCATAGTTACGCATCACGTCGCTCCACACATACGCTGAGTCTGCGGCCGTGTCTGCATACGCTACGGCTCGCTCCATCGTTGCCAAGGCTGCGCTGTCGTTGCCGTGAAAGTAATAGGCTAGAGCCATATTGTTCAGCAGGTCAGCATGATTTCTGTCCCCACCAGCCATTTTCAGATAAGCCTCCACATAGCGTTCAATCTCGTCAAGGTCGTTTTCCACGAATGCCAGTTCAGCCATTCCGTGCAGATACTTCAACTGTTCCTCACGGTTTCCCATCCGCCTGCTCTCTTCCAGCGACGAAGCCATCAACTTCCACGCCGCCTTCGTCTGTCCCGTCCACCAATAATACGATGAGACATAAGCCCGTGCCTTCCGCAAGGCGGCACTGTCTACTGGTTGTTGATGCTCATAGAAAGCCAACGCAAAAGTCACCGCCGAGTCTTCCGACAGAGCCTGATTGGTGGCAGCATGAGCCGCAGCCGTCGTCAGCCAATATTTCGCCACCCATTCGTCGGACAGCCGTCCCAGGTTCTCCACCTTATTTAATAATAAGAGGGCACTGTCAGGTCTGCTGTCAACCATCTTTTCAGCCACGGTGATGCGCCGTTTGTCTGCATTTCCACAGGCAGCCACCACCAGGAGGAATGCCATCCAGAGGATACGTCCATTTGTTTTCATTGCCATTTATTTTACTGCAAAGATAGCAAAAATCTCCCGTTTTCATTTATATATAAAAGCGAAAGATACCCGATATAAACTTTTCACATTCTAAAGAAACACAACCATTTGATATACAAAGACTTACAAAACCCATTGCAGTTCAGAAACACCCCCATATAAACAGCTTTTTCGTTTTTTTCGGCATAACTTTGCACCAGCAAAACGAAGCTGGAAAAAACAATTCCCATCCGCTTGCAAATATGTCAAACCTCAAAATAACAACAACAATGAGCATCCTTACCACATTATGTTGCTGCATCGTCCTGCCCATGGCAGCCCAGCAAGACAACCCGACAGACTCCGTCCATGCACTCAAGGAAGTGGTCGTAGAATCAAAAACCGTCCGTGAGAAAGCCGACAGGCAACTCTACCTGCCCACAGCCGTCCAACGACGCATGGCCAACAACGGTATCACCCTGCTGCAAGCCATGCAACTGCCGCGTATCGACGTAAATATCATCGAGAACAGCATCCAGACCTCGGCCGGCGAAGCCGTACAACTGCGCATCAACGGCGTGGAGGCCACCACGCAAGAACTCATGGCCCTGCAACCGAAAGACATTGTGCGCATAGAATATCACACCATGCCCGGTTTGCGCTACGGCCATGCCGCTGCCGTACTCGACTACATCGTCCGACACCGCGACACCGGTGGCGACCTGACCACAAACGCCACCAACGGCATCACCATGCTCGGCTTAGGCGACTACTTTGCCTCAGGAAAACTCTATAGCGGAAAGTCCGCCTTCAGCCTGATGGGCAACTGGGAACGCCGCGACCTGAAGTGGACACGCGAAAACTACGAAACATTCCACCTTCCCACCTACACCCTCGACACCCAGGAACTGGGCCGCCCCACTGCCATCCGATACGACCATGCCGCCATCCATCTCAATTACAGCTACGCCAACGGCGACAACAACCTGCTGAGCATCACCTTCCGCGACCGCATCGAGAACGATCCGGCCAGCTTCGACAACCGCAACAGCCGCATGCACATCGGGCACGAAGCCTACGAAATATCCGATTGCCTTGACACACGGCAGAACAGTCCCTCCCTCGACATCTACTTCCAGCAGAAACTCAAGAACAACCAGCATCTGTATGTCGACCTTGTGACCACCTACATCAGCAGTTCGTCCAACCGCCACTTCTCCCAGCAGGCAGTCACCGACGGTGCAACGAATCCAGACAGCCCGCAACCAGCCACTGCCGGGACTTTGATCAACACGCACACCGACGGTGACAAATACTCCCTTATCGGCGAAGCCATCTATGAAAAGGAGTTCGACAAGGCCAAGCTAACCGCTGGCATGAAGCATACACAGGCCTATACCAAGAACCGTTACGGCACAGACCTGCCCGCAGAAGTAATCCTCCATACGGCAGAGAGCTACGCCTTCGCTGAGATACAACAGCACCTGGGACACATGGGCTATACCATTGGACTGGGGCTGATGCGCACTTACAACGCCCAAGGCCGACAGTCACAGCAGAAATACATCGCACGACCGTCACTGACCATCACCTGGCAACCCTCCCAACAACTCTTCCTGCGCTACAACGGCTACGCTTCAGCCTATTCTCCTTCGCTCGCCTCACTGAGCGACATCACACAGGGCATCGACTCCTACCAAGTGCGCAGAGGCAATCCCAACCTGCAAACAGTCGTATTCTACGCCAACAGCCTCTCCGTCAGCTGGCAGTCGAAGCCCCTTTCCCTCGACCTCTACACCCGCTACTCCTACGACCACAAGCCCATCATGGATGAAACCTCAGTAGAAGACAACATCATCGTACGCACCGAAGCCAACCACAGGGGCTTCCACCGCCTCGGCATAGATGCCTCACTGCGCCTGCGTCCCTTCTGCAATGCCGCGTCAGACTTTGGGAAGAGCGTATCCTTGAGCCTGATGCCTTTCTTCAATCGCTATGTCAGCCAAGGAAACCACTACACCCATACCCATTCCAACTTCGGACTGCGCGCTTCCGTCATGGCCATGTACAAGCACTGGCTCCTTTCCGCAGAAATGAAGACCAGCCGTCACGAGTTGTGGGGAGAGACCTTGACATGCCAAGAAGCCACACACACCGCGGTCATCGGCTACCGCACGGCGCATTGGAGCCTGAACCTGCTCATGCTGAACCCCTTCGTCAAGCACTATCAACAGAAGCAAGAGAACCTTTCGCTGCTCGCCCCGAACCATCGCATAGCCTATTCCGACGACATCAGCCGAACACTCATGCTCAATTTCTCACTGAACCTGAATTTCGGCAAACGTCACCGTACCGCCGACAAGCGCATCAATAACGACGACACCGATGCCGGCATTCTCTCAGGAACAAAGCAATGAAAAACAACGCTGTTGATTCCCTACCCTATGTCCCCACCCCAATCACCTCCAGGAAGGCAGAGATTGGGGTGTTTGTACGCCCCCCGCTAACACACTGAGCCTCAGCGATTTATCGAAGGGGCTTCAGACGGGAGAATTTTTAATTTATTTTTTCAGAATTAATAATTTATTTTTTGAGAATTAATAAATTAAAAATTCTCACGAGTGAGGCTCACTGGGAGAAGAGCAAGGCTCTTTAGGATGCAAAGTGGAAAGATTTGGGAGTAGAATGCAAGCCATTTAACCTCCGTCCGCCACCAGGAACAACCGTTTCTCAAGGCAACAGTCTCCAGCAAGAAGTCCCGTCAAGGGCCTTTCTCCATCCGCCCCCCCTCCTTTTATAAATGACAAGGCACCCCTTTGGCTTTTTCGGCCTGAGGGGTGCCTCGTTTTGTTGGGATTGGGTTGGTTGCTTCTCGGAGGAGTCTTGCTTTTCCTTTTATTCAAAGTAGATGTCGGCTTCGTCGTCGAGGCTTTGCCTGCGTGTGTCGGCAGGTTTCTTGGGTGGGTTCTTGAGGTTTCCGTGGTCGTCGAACATACCGTAGGTGGTTCGGAGCACGATGAACTCGGTGCGTCGGTTGAGCTGGTTGCACACTTCCTGACGGTCGTCGGGCAGCTGCTTGATGAAGTCTTCTGTGAGCAGGTCGCCCTCCTTGAGCCAGGGGTATTGCTCGGTCAGTTTCTTGCGAACGGTCTTGGGCTTGTCCTTGCCATAGCCCACGGGCGAGAGGCGGTCGGCGGCAATGCCGTGGGCGGTGAGATAGGCCACGACGGCTTCGGCACGACGCTGGGAGAGTCGTTTATTGTAATCGGCAGAGCCCTTGAAATCGCAGTGGGCGGAGAGTTCGATGGTGACGTTGGGGTTCTCGCCCAGCAGTTTCACGAGATCGTCAAGGGCTTTCTCGGACTCGGGTCGGAGGGTGGCGCGATCGAAGTCGTAGAAGATATTGTCAATCATCACGGGCACGCGGATGCTGGCCAAGGGGAACTGGAGGACATATTCCTCAGACTCCTGTACGCTGTCTACACGCAGGGCTTCCTGATGGTTGAGATAGCCGCGGCAGGTGGCGAGGATGACGTAGTTGACATCGGGATGGATTTCCTGCTCGAAAGAGCCGTCGCCTTTGACGGGGAGGCGTAGGTTGGTGCCGTCGTCGCCGACGAGGTAGACTTGTGCGGCGGGGAGTTCATAGCCTTCCATCTCGTAGACCCAGCCTTTGACGGTCTGCACGATGTCGGGGCAGTCGAAGGAGTAGAGGTGGTCCCAGCCTCGGCCGTCGCCGCGGTTGGAGGAGAAGAAGCCGCGGTTGCGAGGACCTTCGAAGGTCATGCCGAAGTCGTCGCCCTGAGAGTTGAGGGGATAGCCGGGGTGTTCGACGTGGTAGCGGCGGTCTTCGCCGACGCGGGCGATGTAGATGTCGAGTCCGCCGAGGCCGTCGCTGCGCCCGTTGGAGGAGTAGTAGAGGTCGCCGTTGGGCCGGAAGGTGGGAAACATCTCGTCGCCTGGCGTGTTGATGGGGTCGCCGAGGTTCTCTACACCGCCGATGCTTCCACCGGTGATGCGCACGCGCCAGATGTCAAGTCCGCCTTTGCCTCCAGGCATGTCGCTGACGAAATAGAGCCAGTTGCCGTCGGGTGAGGGTGCGGGATGAGCGTAGCTGGAAAGGGTGTCGCGGGAGATGTCAAGTTTAGTGGGCTTGCCCCATGCTGCATCGGAGCGGTTGCTGACGGCGATGGTGGCATAGCGGGGATAGGAAGGGTCGGTGAGGCACTGAGTGAGGTACATCTCGCGGCCGTCGACGGAGAAGGCGGGTGTGCCTTCGTCGGCTTCACTGTTGAGTCCGGTGGCAATGGCTTCGGGTTTGCTCCACTTGCCTTTGTCGTCTTTCTGGCTCATGAAGATGTCGGCGGGCTTGGTTCCGGTGATGCCGCTCAGTTCGTCGCCCTGTGCCTCATTGCGCGTGGAGGTCCAGAAGAGCTGTTCGTACTGGTCGCCGAAGAGCATGGGGGAATAGTCGGAGCGGCGGGAGTTGAAGTGGTCCATCTTCTTCACGGTATAGCGGGAGCCCCGTGCCTTCTGGTCGACGGCTTGGCGGGCTGCGAGGAGGCCGCTCTGGGCTTCGGCGCGGAGCTGTTCGCGATGGCGTGCCCGCTCCTGCGGTGAGCGATCCACGGGGATGACGGCCATGCTGTCGGCTGGGGTGGCTGCTGCCTGTAGCTCCCGTAGCATGCGTGCTGATTCCTTTTCGGCGGCTTTCTGCTCCCGCCGCTCTTGCTTCCGGCTCAGACGCTCGGCCTTCTTAGCCGAAAGGCGGGCTGACTGGGCTCGCTCGCGGCGGACGGTGGCCTTGGGTGTGGCTTTCGGGGAGGTTTTCTTCGCTTTCTTTTCTTTCTTGGGTGTTGGGGTGTTGGGATGTTGGGGCTTGGGGGAGTGGGAGTCCTGTCTTCTGTCTCCTGCCTCCTCATTCTCCACGGCCCGCTCCTCGCCGTCGGCGGTTTCCTCTTCATTGGCTGAAAGCATGTCGAGTGCCAACTGGTATTCTTTTTCCGCCTCACGATAGCCTCCGTTCTTCATCAGGTTGCGCGCCAGCCCAAGGTGGGTTTCGGCTTGGTCCTGCTTGTAGCGGATGACGTTGCGATAGGCGGCAATGGCTCGCTGGCTCTCGTTGATGCGGTCATAGCAGACGGCCATCTTGGCCGCCCGCTGCCCACGGAGTTGCCGTTCCTTGGCAGGTGTCTTCTGATAGGCCTGCCGATATTCGTTGGCTGCATCGTAGTATTCGCCCAAGGAATAGTATTTGTCGCCTTTCTTGATGTTCCGGTCAATGCCACAGGAGGCCTGTGCCAGTATGATGCATACCAGCGTGGCCAGGATTGTATGTTGTTTGCTTTGCATGATTGCGCTTCACGTTTTATCTTTTACCGAAAAGTAGGTGTCGTCAATAGATAAAACGAAAAACACGGTGTTTTATTATATTCATCCCTTTCCTTTCTTCCGCTTTTGCTCCTCCACGATGGTGATGCGGCGGTTGGTGGGATCGGCCAACACCTGGTTCACGATGGCCGTAATCTGTTCTTTCAGTTCGCTGATGAAACGTCCGGCATCATAGGTTTGGTGCTCGATGTCGCGCAGTTTCTTCTCCCAGATGCCCGTGAGCTCGCAGCTTTTGAGGAGTTCTTCCTTGATCAGGTCAATGAGTTCGATGCCCGTGGAGGTGGCGACGAGCCGCTTGCGTTCCTTGCGGATATAGTGACGCTTGAAGAGGGTCTCAATGATGGCGGCACGCGTAGAGGGTCGGCCGATTCCGTTCTCCTTGAGGGCGGCACGCAGCTGGTCGTCGTCGACGAACTTTCCGGCTGTCTCCATGGCACGCAACAGGGTGGCTTCGGTATAATATGGCGGCGGAGTGGTCTGCTTTTCAGTAAGCGTAGGCTCATGGTCGCCGCTCTCGCCTTTCACAAAGGTGGGCAGCGTGCGTTCCTCCACGTCTTTCTTAGCCTCATCCGTGTCTTTCCTGGCTTCTTCCGACGTGTCGCCGGCAACATAGACGGTCCGCCATCCGGGTTCGAGGATTTCTTTTCCGCTGACCTTGAACGCTACTTCGTTGCCTGTCTCGGCATTCTCCACGGCTCCCATGACGGTAGTCGTGGAAAACTGACAATCGGGATAGAACACGGCGATAAAGCGGCGGGCTATCAGGTCGAACACATGTCGCTCGGCATCAGACAGCCCCGTCGGCGGAACGCCGGTGGGTATGATGGCATGGTGGTCGGTCACTTTGGCATCGTCGAATACTTTCTTGGACTTCTTGAGAGGTTTTCCGCCCAACGTGCGAATCAGTGCGGCATAGGGAGCCTGCCCGCCGAACGTGGTTTTGAACAGTCCGTTCATGGTCTGCGGACACTTGGGGTAGATGTCGTTGGAGAGGTATTGCGTATCGACACGCGGATAGGTGGTGAATTTCTTCTCGTACAGGCTCTGCACGAGGTTGAGAGTCATTTCTGCCGAATAGCCGAACTTGCGGTTGCACTCCACTTGCAAAGAGGTGAGGTCAAAAAGGGGCTTGGGGGCCTCGCTGCCCTTCTTCTTCTGCACGTCGGTGACGGTGAAAGGACGGCCAGTGATGGTTTCGAAGGCTTTCTCGCCTTCTTCCTTGCTGGTGAACTTGCCTTGTGTGGCGGTGAACTGGGTGCCCCGGTAGATAGTGGCGAGCACCCAATAAGGCTCCGGCTTGAAGTTTTCGATTTCTTTCTGACGGTTCACGATGAGCGCAAGTGTCGGTGTCTGCACACGCCCTATGCTGAGCGGCTTACCAGGTTGTCCGTATTTGATGCTGTAGAGACGCGTGGCATTGATGCCCAGAAGCCAGTCGCCGATGGCTCGGGAGAGTCCGGCAAGGTAGAGCGGCTGGTATTCCGACTGGTCTTTGAGCTTCTGAAACCCTTCGCGGATGGCCTCGTCCGTCATCGACGAAATCCAAAGACGCTTCACCGGACATTTTGCCTGCGCCTTCTGCATCACCCAACGCTGGATCAGTTCGCCTTCTTGTCCGGCATCGCCACAGTTCACGATGCCGTCGGCAGCCTGCATCAGTTTCTCGATGGTAGCAAATTGGTTGCGGATGCCTTGGTCATCCTTGAGACGAATGCCGAAGCGCGGCGGAATCATGGGCAGCGACGAGAGACTCCACGACTTCCACATGGGCGTGTAATCTTCCGGCATCTTCAACTCACACAGGTGTCCGAAGGTCCAGGTCACCTGATACCCGTTGCCTTCCATGTACGTCTTATGGTCCTGAGTAGCTCCGAGGATGCGTGCGATGTCTCTCCCCACACTTGGTTTCTCCGCTATACAGACTATCATCTTCTTCTCTTCTTTTCTTTTTTCTGCTGCAAAGGTACGAAAAAAGAACGATAAACGACACAAGAAAAGGGAAAAGCAGACCGTGGGTCAACTTCTCCCTTTCAGTTCTTTTTCTCAAAATGCCTATTCAGCGGCGGCCTGTTCCTCACCGGGTATATCTACGATGGGCAACGAACGGTCGATAACTGCATTGAACGAGATAATGGTCTCACTGCGCGACAAGCCCAATGGCTGTAGCTTGTCGTGGATAATGTTCAGCATGTGATGGTTGTTGTAAGCATAGATCTTGATAAACAAATCATAGCCTCCTGTCGTATAATGGCATTCCACGACTTCGGGAATCTTACGAAGTGCTGCTACGACGTTGTCGAAATCGGCTGGATTCTTCAAATACAAACCGATGTACGCACAGGTTTCATAGCCGATCTTCTCTGGATCGATAATGAACTGTGAGCCTTTCAAGACTCCCAGGTTCGTCAGTTTTTGGATACGTTGATGAATGGCAGCACCACTCACATTACATGCACGAGCCACTTCGAGAAACGGAATACGGGCATCCTCAGCTACCAATCGAAGGATTTTCTTGTCTAACTGATCTAAACTTCTATGTGCCATAGCTAATAATTTTTCTGCAAAGATACAATAAAGAATCGGATTCTGCAACCTTTCTTTGCGTTTTTCTGCTGATTCTACACCATCGGCAGATTATTAACGCGGAGAGTCCATCCGCGAAACGGCAGAATAATTGATGCGTAAGGCATTAGCTTGCCGCAATGCCTGCTTCACGTCTGTAATGGTTCCCATATCTGTTTGACGGTCGGCCTTGATGCTGACGATCATAGCCTGTGCGTCTTCCGGCGACATCCGGTTGCGCTCCGCCGTCACAAAATCGGCCACATCAGCCACGTCGGCATACTTGTCGTTCAGTTGTATGCGCGTGCCTGCGCCCACCGCTCCCTGCGCCTCTGCCGTGGGACGGCCTATATAAATATAGGTGACTGTGGATTTCTTCGTCAGCCGGTTCAGTTCCGTCCCTTGCGGCACCTGGTATTTTACCTTCAAAGCCACCTTTCGCATGTGCGTCACAATCATAAAAAAGAACAGAACGGTAAAGATAAGGTCGGGCAACGAGGCCGTATTCAGCCCTGGAACCTGTCTGCGATGTGTCCGGAAAAGGCTCATGGATGCCCTCCTTCCTCCGACTGATAGATTTCGGAAATGCGCTGCGGTATCGCCTCACGCAGCACGGCCTGCTGTTCGTCCGAACAACGAGCATAGGAATGGCCGAAACGACGGCGTGCCTGCTGGTTGCGCAACGCTCCATAGGCTGCAACCAGTTCATTCTGCACTTGAAAATACATATCATACGATGCCCGGCGATGTGCCTGCAACTGCACCACATGGTCTTTGCCGGCTTTCAGCACATGCGTCTCAACGCGCTGTCGCAGCCCATTCAACGGCAGAGGCTCGCCTTCGCAAAGCAACTGGTTGTCTTCGGTGAGTTCCAGCTTCAGCACCATTCCTTCCTTCACATCCATGGGCTGTTCTTCCTCGGTAGGATTCTGCGGAGGCAACTGCCGTGAGAGTCCCTTGTCGATATCCATGGAAGTAGTGACAAGAAAGAGTATCAACAGCATGAACGAGATGTCTGCCGTCGATGTCGTGTTCAGCAACGGAACGCCTTTTCTTTCTCTCCGAAACAACATCCTTATTTCTTCTCCTTTCTATAATAACGGGTATAGCCAAAGACAACAGCAGCCAAGCCTGACAACAGCATCACACCCGACGACCATACAAACATGTCTGCCGCCTTCAACCAGAACGTATCGGCATAGGGAATGGCATTGATGAGGATGGACGAAGACGACCCCAACAGGAAAGTGAGCAGCAACAAGACTACCGTAAAGGCTGCCACGCCATAGGAAATCCGTGCCACCGGCACACCATTCACCACGTTTTCATCCTTGTTGCGACGGCGCAGGCTTTTCATCACGCTCCAGATGCCGACGGCAATGGCTGTCACAAGCAGCAAAAACATGAAGACAAGCAGCACATTCGTGAACAACGGCGCATTGAAGCGCGGATCGTCATCGAATGGGCGATGATATCCAATGGCAAAGAACGCACCGAAAACCAGCACGGACAAGCCAGCCAAGACATACAGGACATAAGTGGAGACACGCTCCGCAGCCCATTTCCTCTTCTCTCCGAGTTTCATGTCAGGCCTCCCCTTTCTGCTTTCCCTGCTTATACTGAGCCAGCATGTCCATCAAGGAGATGGCCGACTCCTCCATTTGTGCCGTCAGGTGCTCAATTTTTGAGAGGATGTAGTTGTAGAACAGCTGTAGGATTAAGGCCACGATGATACCGAAAATCGTCGTGATCAACGCCACCTTCATACCGGCCGCCACAATCGTCGGACTGATATCGCCAGCCGTCTGGATCTGGTCAAAGGCCATCACCATGCCGATGACGGTACCCAAGAAGCCCAACGACGGTGCCATAGCAATAAAAAGCGTAATCCACGAGCAACCCTTTTCCAAGTTTCCAACCTGCACCTGACCATAAGAAACGACTCCACGCTGTATCTCGTCAAGCGACTCTGAAACCCGCATCAGTCCTTGATAGCATACCGAGGCTACAGGACCGCGCGTCTCCCGACACTGCGCCTTGGCTCCCTCCATGTCGCCCGACATGATTTTCTCTTCCAAGTCGGCCATGAACTTCTTCGCATTGATTTCCGACAGGCTCAGATAAATGATACGCTCGATACAGAAAGCCAGTCCCAAAATCAGTGCCAAGGCCACCAGCGACATGAAACCGGCATTACCCTCGATGAATTTGCGTTTCAGTGACTGATGGAATCCTTCACTCTCAACAGGCGAAATCAACGCCTCCACATCGTCAGAGTCCGTCGGCAGCACATCCGCGACATCCGCCAGGGAGTCCTCATCCTGTACGGTTTCAACACGATCAGGAGAAGCCGACGGTGCAGCGAATCCAATAGTGGGCACAGCACTCGTCAGTACGGCCATCATAAAGACTATTGCCAGTTTTCTCATTGTCTTGCTTTTGGTTATTGTTCCTACTTTCATCAACAGCTATATAAAACAAAGGGGATTCTTTGCGGAATCCCTTTTACGTTAAATTTGCGGAGAGAACAGGATTCCCATCAGAAGGCTTTGCCTCCGTAGCTTTGAATCCGTTCCTTTTCCTGCGGAGAGAACAGGATTCGAACCTGCGAACCGGTTTTGCCGGTTACACGCTTTCCAGGCGTGCCTCTTCAACCACTCGAGCACCTCTCCTTGTCGCAGCTTGGCGTTTTCGAAGTGCAAAGGTATAGAATTTTCTGTTAACACAAAGGAAACAGGACGCATTTTATAATTCTTTAAATGTTTTTCGGACATTCGCATCTGTCCGGAGGCTTACTTCCTCCATGCTGACACCATAGCATGCTGCCAATTTTCTCACGACTTCCACCACATAGGCACTCTCGTTGCGCTGTCCTCTGTAGGGCACAGGAGCCATATACGGGCTGTCGGTCTCCACCACAAGCCGCTCCAACGGCACCACGGCGGGCAACACCTCGGGCAGATGCGACTTCTTGAATGTCAGCACACCGCCAATGCCCAACATGAAGCCGTCAAACCGCAACAGTTCTTCTGCCTCCCGCTCATTGCCCGTAAAGCAATGGAAAACCCCTCCCGGCAAGTCGTTCCGATACGATTTAAGCACCTGCACCAGTTCATTCTGCGCCTTCCGACAATGAATCATCAGCGGCAGACGCGTCTCCACCGACCAACGCACCTGCGCCTCGAAGGCTTCGAGCTGCTCCTGCTCATATTCGCGCGACCAGTAGTAGTCCAGCCCCACCTCACCGATGGCCACAAAAGGCATCTCCGTGGTTTGCTGACGGTCCAGCAGCATGCGCATCCTTGCCAGCACATCGCGCCAGTCGGCCCTCACCTCCTCAGGATGCAGGCCGATCATGGGATAGGCATAGCCCGGATAGCGACGAGTCACGTCCAGCACCGTCTCCACCGACTTCAAGTCAATGGCAGGCAACAGCACCTTGCTCACGCCAGCCGCCTGCGCCCGTTGCATCACGGCCGCCAAGTCATCACGAAATTCCTCTCCGTCCAAATGTGCGTGTGTGTCAATCATAAACCTTAATTTTTAATGCAGAACACCCCGTGCGTCATATAAGCCCGATACACGAAGCCCCACACCCCTCATGCTCTTCCACCTTTTACTTCTCCCGTTTCATCATCCGAGCCGTATAGGCAGCCAGTTCACGCTTACGGTCGTCGCCGACATGCACCGCCTGCAAATACCTCTTGCTCTCCTCGAAATAGAAATTTATCTTTTCCTGAGCCAGCCGGTCTATACCTATTATATTATATAGGCGCGTCACCGCCTCAATCTTCTCACGCTGGGCTTCCGTACGCTCCATTCCGTCAGCCGAATCCTGCTCCGATCCAGCCACTGCCAGCCACCGCTCCAGCTCGGCACGCTGCGCCGCATCAGCCTTAGCCAGCGCATTGATGAGCATATAAGTCTTCTTGTTCGACAAGATGTCGCCACCCGTAGCCTTACCAAAGACGGCAGGATTGCCATACACGTCCAGATAGTCGTCCTGCAACTGGAAAGCCAGACCTATCTTTTCGCCAAAACGATACAGGTTATCCGCATCCTCATCCGACGCACCGGCCAAGATAGCTCCCATCTTCAGCGCACAGGCCAAGAGGACGCTCGTCTTCAAACGTATCATCTCGATATATTCATCCTCCGTTACGTCGCTGCGCGACTCAAACTCCATGTCCATCTGCTGCCCTTCGCCAATCTCCAGAGCCGTTTCCGTGAACAAGTCTATGACCAGTTTCAGCTTCATCGGATCGCACTGCGCCATCCGCTCATAGGCCAAGACCAACATTGAGTCGCCCGAGAGAATCGCCGTGTTGGCATCCCAACGTTTGTGCACCGTCGGCCGTCCGCGACGCATCGGCGCATTGTCCATCAGGTCGTCATGCAACAACGTATAGTTATGATACGTCTCCAAGGCAACTGCCGAACTGAGAATGCGTTCCGGATCCTCCCGAAACAGGTTATAGGCCAGCAGCATCAGCACAGGACGGATGCGTTTGCCGCCCATCGACAGTACATACTTCACGGGTTCATACAAGCTTTTCGGTTCGCGCTCATACGGCAACTGTTCCAGATAGCCGTTGACAAGATTCAATATTTCATCAGCTGTTTTCATATCCAGTATGCTTTTATTTACAACTTAAACACCACGGGAATACCCACCATCGTACGGGCAGGCTTGCCATTGCGCACACCCGCCTCCCATGCCGGCATCATCCGTGCCACGCGCAGGGCCTCACGATCCAGTGCCGGGTCACAGCCCTTGACCACTCGTACGTCGCTCACCGTGCCGTCGGCATTCACCACGAAGTTCACAAGCACCGTGCCTTGCACCTTTCCCTTGCGCGCCGTCGGCGGATATTTGAGCGTCTTCGTCAGCCACTGCATAAACGCACTCCAGCCCATAGCCGGTTTCGGAGCATCTTCCACCACACGCAGCTTCAGCGGGTTCTCGTTCATGTCGAGTGGAACAGCCGGCACCTGCGACGGGTCATAGACCATCGACGGCGGCACCTCCACGGGAGCCAGCACCTGCTCAGTAGGAGAAGCCGCATGCTCTGCCGACGGTTCCACTGGGGATGCCTCTTGCACCTCCTGTACCACCTGCGAGACCACTTGTTGCTCCGTAGCATCCACAGCCGCCAGCAAGTCTTTCTGCTCCATGGCTGGCAGGGATTCCAAATCTTGTGCCAGTTCGTCCAGCAGTTCCTCGTCTATGCTGTCAGTCGACGGATGCGTGGTCAGCTCCAATGCCGCCACACACAGCGACAGAGCCACCACCAACCCCAGCAAGAAGGCCGTAGGTCTCCTGCGCTCAAGATCAGCCAGTTCTGTTTTCTTCTGTTCCACGCCGCGAAGATACAAAAAATCAGCGACGCTGGCAACAAAAGGAGTCTTTTGTTGTCATCCGCCGACGAATTTCGGAGAAAGACCACGATGTTTCTAATATATTTATAAAGCATGTGAGCCACCGCCGTTCTCCAAGTGAGCCTCGCCCGTGAGAATTAATAAGGTTCATCCGACATTTCGAGTGATACGGCAGTCGTGTAGAGCGTAGAGCCTC
>CAMHEA010000017.1 GCA_946184025.1 uncultured Prevotella sp. | reverse complement strand
TCAGCGATTTTCTTCATTATCTCTTCATTATATCACTCGAAATGTCGGATGAACCTTAAAAATTCTCGTAAGTGTGGCACTTTCGAAAAACAACCATGGCTCTTTCGGTTGATGAGCGAAACCATACTACGAATTTCCCCAATTACACGAAGCAACTAAATGACTAAACAGCTAAAGACCTAAAACACAGACTACGAATTAAACGGATTACACGAAGGTTTGCAGTTTCATGCCTTCGTGTAATTTGTGAAATTCGTAGTCTGGTGATTTGATTGCTTGCTCGTTTTGGTGGTTGATGATTTCGTGTAATCCGTGTAATCCGTAGTCTGATAGATGTTCTGCATCTGGCTCAAGAGCACGAAAAAAAGGGGCACCATCCTTTGGCGAAAGGATGGTGCCCCTTGAATTATAGAGAAGAGAGTTAGTTTCTAATCATCCCAAAGGCCATTGGAGTTATCCCAGAGGTTGTTGGATTTAGCCAAACCGTCGATTCCTCCGAAATCGCTACCACCGCCGTGGCCGGAGCCTTCTCCTCCCTCCTTATCCGTATTTTCGTTTACAGGAAGCGAAGTGGTCATCATTTCCTGATGGTTTGCCTTGATGACCTCCAGCGTCGGCTTTATATATATCGTCTTATTCATCGTTATGATCCTTCTTTGTTATTTACTTGATACTTACTTTACGCGTGTTGCCGTTATCCGTCTTGATGATATAGAGGCCACTGGGGATCGATGCGTCGAGGCGGGTGCCCACGTTGCGTCCCTGCATGTCATAGATGGTGACCTTACCCTGGCGCAGGAGTGCCATGATGGCAGTAACGGTCAGGTCTTCCGTAGGCTCTTCAGCCGGCTCGGTCGTCTCTTCACCTTCAGAGGGGATGATTTCTTCGGGCACCTCCTCTTCAAAGGCTCCGAGGAAGAAGCTGATCTGCTCATACTTGGCAGGACTGTATTCCTTGCCGAGGGCCAAGTAAGCATAGAACGGCATTACTTCCGTTGCGCTCAGGGTTTCCGTCTCGCTGTTATACTTGTCGTCCGTCAGCTTTTCATTGCCTACCGGGAGGAACATTCCGTAAGCCGAGCTGAAGAGATAGAAGTTGTTCGTATCATCGCTTGTTGCCAGCGTCTGCTTCACATAGGTGCTGGTGATCGTCGCACCGTTCTCTTCATCCGTCCAGGAAGCGGGATAGTAGGGTACGGAAATCTGTCCGTTGCTCTTGAAGGCGACACCGTAGCCACCCGGCTTGTAGAGATTCTCGTTCTCGGTGCGGATGACATAAGGCTTACCTTCAAATCCGGAAGCGTATTCGCTTTCTTCCAGTTCTTCAATCTGTACCACCTTGCGGGCAGCGTTGAAGGCGACAGGCTTGTAGAGTTTCACGTCTTTACCGTTAACCGACTCATAAGTGGGCACGAACGGCAGGGCGATGAACGAATACTGGTTGGCCTTGAGACTGGTGTAGAACGTTGCCTGTCCGGCGACGAGTCCACCTTCGTTCTTGATTGGATCCCAATCCCAGCCGTCGAAGATGCGGAGGACGTTTACTTTCCAAGTGCCGTCGTCTTGTCTTACAGCCAGGTTACCGGCACCGGTAATTGTCGTTTCGTCGGTATAAAGAATCGTGTTGGGATTCATCTGAACACCCGTGTCACTCTTCAGCGTGTGGGGGGCAGGAACAGGATTGGCAGTGGTGCCCAACGCATTGCCGGCATTGTCAGAAACGAAGTCCACATTGCGCAGGTCGATGGTCGTTGTCGTCGGCTTAACGCTGTTCTTCATCACGTTTGCGTCGAAATAACCATCATCATACTTTTGGTTCTTGTCCGTGCTCGATCCATCGGTGAGCAGTGCCATCTTCTCCTTATAGACAACCAATTCAAACTGACCTGTAATCGTTTCGTTCTTCGTGTTGGTTGAGGTCATCGTAATGGTGAAGGAGATGTCATTGGCTCCACCATCTGTTATGTGATTGTCGTAAGTGTCCTTGGTCTGTCCGTATCCATACTTGCCTGCCACGATACCGTAGGTACCGTTGTTATTGTCGGTAATGATGGCAACAATGTTGCTTTCGTTCGGCTCGTCTGTTTCCGCACCTTTATATATATAGAAGCGTTCCAGTTTCGTACCAGACTCTTCGTCCACCACTTCAATCTTCTTGGTGCTGTAACCAGGCTCGTTAATGGCAAAGGATACAGGATACCATTCAGATTCTTCATACTGATAGTGGCCATCCGTTTCGGTTCCACCAAAAGCAGTGATATTCAACGCCTCTTCATAGCCAGCCTTTACGGAGGTGTTCGGTGCTTTGAGAGCCGTTACGTTATCCGTAATGGTGAGGTCGGCACCCCAAGCATAGACTTCCCAAAGCGAGAATCCGAAGTAGTCACCATCCTGTCGTGCAGGCTCCTTCATCTTGATGATCATATAGCGGGTGCGGTTGTTTTCCTTCAATGCACCATTTTCGCTCAGTGTAGAGTGCTCGTCGTGGAGCGGATACATCGTGATGTCGTTGGCATCATTCACACCCGTATAGAGGATGTTGCCACTATAATTGCTAACAAAGTCTGCATAGCTTGCGTTGAGGTCTGTGGGAAGAGTTTCGAATCCAAATACTGTATATTCCGGTGCATAGGCACGTTCCCATACCAGTTCAACACTGGTAATTTCGTAGGTCTTCTCAAAGTCGATCATCCAATATTGGTTGCTGTTGACAGCTTTACGACGGTTCGCACCTTCTTCTGAGCCCCAGGGAATATCACTACCATCGTTGTTCGTATAACTGGACCAACGGGTCATCACATCAGCAGGAGACGGCTCTTTTCCATCACCGGCCAGATAGGCCTTGAAATTACCCTGCTCACGGCTGGCCGTGAAGACTGTTGCGCGCGCAGCATCGTTCGCCTTTGACTGATAGACTCTCTGCACATAGCTCTTGAATCCAGATGTATCATCATCTGAACGCCAGTTCTTGTTTGCCGTAATGTTTCCATAACCCGTATTCAGTTTCACATCACTATTAAAGAGTTCACCTTCGATGCTTACCCGATAGTCACCCTGCGAGGTTGCATAGACCACCGTGTCCTGATTGTTGCGTTTCTTCAACTGCGGACTTGCCCAGCTGGTCTCAATAGAACTGGCATTAATGGTATAGCCTTCCAAGATGGCATTACGCTTGTTGCGTACCGTGATGTCCAAAACCTGATCTTCGTCTGTCACAATGACATAGTCGGGGAAGCCCAAATGGTCGGGCGTATTATAGTCATCATCGTATGCACCGACATGCGCCTCGGCAAGATAGTAGCCGAAAGTGTTCTTCTCTCCACGTTCTTGCATGTCAATCAGGATATAGTTTGAGGTTTCCGGTCCTTTACCCTGCAGGTTACTGTGCGTTTCGAAGTAAGGCTCATAGGCCAGCATCTTGTCCACGCTGAACAGTTTGTTGGCAGCTGTCAGTTTCTCAGCAGGAATCTCATTGTCTACGACAGGCCATTCGTTGAAAGCATATACATCATAGACTTTCGGGAAGCCATTCGCCCAGACAAGTTCCACGTCGGAGATACGAATGCCCTGCTTCAACTGCAAGAGGAGCTGTACATGCTGCTCTCCATGAAGCTCATCAGGAGTAATTGTATAATAGGTGAGGTTGTCACCATCATGTGTTTTCTTGAATCGGCCATCGTCTGTCTTAGGAGTATCGGTGCCAATCTTCTGCCAGACAATCTTATCATAGTAACAGGTTGTACCCGTGGCGGTGTCCCAGTTGAGACCTTTCCCATCTGTATCGGTTGTCACCACTTCTGGTGTTTCCTGCCAGAAATAAACATTGTCAATGGCATAAGTAGCAGTACCATCTCCCTTTGAGAAGACAAAGCGTGAGAGGTTTGACAAATCAAAGTTTTCCTCCCCAAGGAACGGAACGGCATCAAGCTTGACATCTAATGAGTTCCATTGATTAGCCTTCAATGATGAGAAGTAATTGCTATTACCATCCTGATCTGTTTCTTTATTGACTTCCGTACCGTTGTTCGTTACAGGCGTTACGCAGAAGCCATGTGTCGACGTAGAGTATACATCCACATGCATGCGGTTGTAGCCGGAAACATCAGCATTTCCTCCATTCAGATTGATCAAGAACCATTCTTTATTAAATGCCTGGTATATCTTTGGATCTCCCGTCGTTCCAACATAGTTTCGTGTTTCCGCATTGCTGCCAGGTACAGAATAATTGCCGTTATCCCAATACCAAAGACTCTGGTTGACATCATTGCAGACACTAAAGATGACTTTCTTGCCTGTTCCATTGAATTCCGGTGCCCTGGGAAGAGCATCAAAGAAGAAGAATCCGCCATTCTGCGGAATATAGAGGTTTATACCATTCGGAAGTTCCTTGAAACCAATCTGAAAGAGATGCTCCTTTTGAGGGTCGTTAACAATGTTCAGCTCATTAAGTTTCACAAGAACATTGTTCCATCCTTGGTTCAACGTCACTGCCTTAACATCCTCAACAGCCGAAGTCCAAGCTCCTGTATAAGATGTTACAACAGACAGATTGATCGTTGCCTGTTGGCTGGCGTAGACCGCCACATACAAATAAGGATCATTGAAACCACTTACGTTTACCTCATCCATATTTAATCCACCCCCCCCATTAACATTGGGATTGGTGGCAGCTAAATGACGGTAGTCACCAGAAATGTCGGCTGTACAATTGTACCATCCGTTCCATCCAGTAACAGTAGGATTAATTTGCCCACGCGCCATCGCATAATTAGGAATAGTGGGAGCTGCATTTGGCTGTGCCTTCACCATTGCAAACTGGCCTAAAGCCAGAAATAGCATGATTAGTAATGCGTTTCTTTTCATCATTGTTAAGTATTTATCTATATGATTTTGTTATGTCAGATTTTATCTGAGGTTATTGCTTTCTTCGCGTAAAAGGAGAGGGGTCATGCTTCGTAGCCCTCTCCTTTGTGGTGTTTGTTACCTGAAACTTTCTCTCTAACCTAAAAGAACTGCCTCCTGATTGAAGACTCTAATTGTTAAACTCAAAACTACTAATAAAAACTCAAACAATACAATTAACTCAAACATTAACTTTCTGGGTGCAAAGTTATATATTATATGTACGCGCTCAAAGCGAGCAAAGAATCAATATAGAAAAAGGTGGAACTCACATTTTCTTTAATTCGTTGTTTTACAAACAATTAACCTTCTTCCCTGAAAAGGAAAAATATAGATGTCTGTTAGTCCTCCCAAAGACTTTTAAAGGTTAGATTTTCCGTTTCTGTGTTCGCACCCAGCTCTGTTTCTTTGGCCAAAGTGCCACCATAATCGCCCCGTTTGTCTGGATCTGGATCAATCTGAGGATGCTTCTCTTTCCCGACGAGGATGGAAGTACACACCAGCTGATGATGCTTGATGTCTGCAGACAGGATTGTCTGCGGCGCCATGTAGTTGCGTTGTTTTTTATTCATACCTTAATACCTTATTATATATTCATGTTTCTGAAGCTAAGAAGATAAGTAGTTATCGTGCCTTTGGCCGCTCTGAAGTTAAGCCAATAGTAGTCATTTTAGGAAAATAAAAAGACCATACTTCTCTTCGTGCACAAACTACGGGCTTAGCTTCTTTTACTTCAATAACTTCTTAACTTCAGAAACTTGAGTTATATATATATCGGATGACCCATTACTTTCTCACGACCTTCTTTCCACCTTGAACGACGATACCTCGGTAGTTACCGTTCACGCGTTGTCCAGCCAAATTGTAAAGGGGAGCCTCCGCATTCAGGAAAGCAGAAGCTGGAACCGTCATGCTTTTGACGCCCGTCGTTTCATCGTCTGAAAACACCACAAGGATGTTGTCCTTGGCAGCCGCATCACCACTGAGACTCAGATAGGCGCGATTGCTACCCGTCAGCCCATCGGCCACCTGCGTAAAACCGAGCCGGAAGTCCTCATCGAGCGTATCGCGATAGTAGGCCAGCATATAGTTCTTCACGTCGCCGTCGTCAGCTATATAATAAATAGGTGTGACGATGGGCAGCAACTGGTTGTCTTTGTAGTTCTGCGCGATGTCCCCGGAGGCTATTAGCGAAGTCGTTACCCGATTTTCGTCGCTGGCAATAATGATGCCCGTGTTGGCCGGAATATAGCTGATGGGCGACAGCTTGGCCACGCCGTCCTTGTAGCTGCTCACGATATAGAGGTCGGCATGGTCGGGTTTCCTGTAGTCACGGCTGTTGCTGTAGGTGCGTATATGCGTATAGGGCGTACCCTCCACCATGTTGTCAGGTAGCGCGGGAATGTCGATGCTGACGGTACTGAGGTCATTGACACTCAGCAAGGCATTTGCGGGATCGGTGCAGTCGACGGTGAACACATAGACCGCCCCCTCCGGAAGGGTTTTCTTGGCGTAGATGTTACCGTTATCGTGACCGTCGCTCCCCGTTCCGATGCCAAAGAGATCGCTGTCGAGGGTGATGTGATAGGGATGTGAGTCGTCGGTCTTACCCACAAACTCGTTGTTCCATCCTTCGGCCTGATGAAAGAACTTGAAGTTCACGTTCCCGGCATTCAACTGTTCCGTCGTGACGAGGGTCAGCTGATATTTCTTGTCGCTCACCTGCGAGAGTGCCATGGCGTGGTTCACGTCATTGTTCCAGTTCGTTCCGTTCCAGAGATAGAGCGGTTTGCCAAAGCCTTCACCGCCTACCGCCCATACCGCGCCCGTGCCATCGTTCTGCAAGGTGGCCGGCTGCCCGCTGCCATCTACGGGATAGACGCGGAAGCAGCCTTGCTCAAAGTCGGCCACGACCTTGTAACGGCCAGTCACGGCACGGAAGGTCAGCTTCTTGTCGATGGCAGCCGTCGTCAACTGCCCACGGCTGGAAGCTCCGGGTGTGAAGAAGTCATCGTCATAGAAGAAATCATCGTCGGTGAGTTCCTTGCGTCCACCTACCACATACTGGCCGTTCTGCTCCAGTTCTCCCGTGTAGGAGAAGCGTCCGTTGCCCTCATAGGTCATGGCTGCGCCGTTGAACGTCGGTGCGGGCAGGTTGAAGCGGCACGAAACGGCACTGCGTCCGGGAATGCTCACGTTGACAAGGTGGCTGCCGTCGCTCACCTTGGCCGTCACGGCATTGTCGTTGGCGTTGCAGAACACGATGGCCATGGAGCCGTCGGGATTGAGGAAGGCTGCATAGTCAAGGTTGTTGGTCCACCATCCTTCGGTGTCGATGCGGTAAGCACCGGGCTGCACCACGGCCGACATGTGGGCAATCGCATAGTAATGAGAGTTGAGCGTGTACGATTGATAGTCGTTGGCAATGTCGATGGCACCATAGCAGGTCTGGCATCCGCCGTCCAAGTTGGGGCCTTTCTTCATGTCGAGCATGAAGTTCCAAACAAGTGCCGCCCGGCAGTGGCGCAACGCCGTAGCGATAGAAAGGTCTCTCATGTGGCTGATCAGGCTGCTGTTGAGGTCGCGCCCGTTGTTCCATTCGCCGATGGAAGCCTCTGTGAAGATGAGTTCCTTGTCAGGAGCCAGGTTGTGTATGGTGTTCAGTTCGTCGTAGCTACCGCCATAGTTGTGGTAGGCCGCACCAACGATGAGCTCACCGCCTTCCACGTTGCCTATGCGTTCGTAGGCGTGGATGGGATACTGCTCCTGTCCCGACCAGTTGTCGTAGTTGTAATTGTGATCCCACAGGTATATCTTCGTCTTCACGCCGCTGTGTTTGAACGTTGGTGCAAGCACTTTCACAAAGTCGGCCTCGTCCCACCATTCCATGATCATCGACGCACAGTTGCCGCCGTTGAGCGGTTCATTCTGCGGACAGACGGCGTAGATATTGATACCGTGTGCCTTCATGGCTTCGATGAACTTCACGAAGTAGTCGGCATAGTCCTGATAGTGGGCTTTATTGAGGTAGCTGCCCGTCCAGGTCGTCGTGTCATATTTCATCCATCGTGGTGCCGTCCACGGTGCAGCAATAATCTTCAGGTCGGGATTGATGGCCAGGATCTCCTTCAGGATGGGAATGACATAGTCCGTTTCGTCCTTGTACAGTGCAAAATGCTCCAATCCCGGTTCGTCACAAAGCGTGTACTCGGTACTGGAAAAATCATTGCAGCCAATGGAGATGCGGGCGTAGCTCACACCATAGCCCTTGGCACGGGAGAAGGTCTTCTCCAGCAGGGCATGGCGCGCGGCCTTGTCCATCTTCAGCAGATTGTAGCAGGACGAATAGGTGATGGCAAATCCATAGCCGTCAATGCTCTGGTTCTTGCCGTTTGGTTTAAGCACAATGGCATCCGTGGTGTTGGTCGTGTTCTCTACCGTAGGATAGGAATAGGTGAGTTGCTGCGAGCGATTGCCAGTAGTGGTCAGCACCTCAGCCTGCTGGGCATAGCTGTAGCCTACACTCAGCACGGCAGCCAGCAAAGTCATCATGCGATGGTTCTTGTTCATTGTCATTTTGAATAATCGGTTATTTGTTGCCACTTAGGTTTTTCACCGCAAAGTTACTCCTTTTTCTCCACCCAATGGCCATCACAAAGACAGAAAAGTGGAAGACATCATATTTTGATAACCTACAACCTACTGTATTTCAAACGAATACGGCAAATATCCTTTCTTCAAAATATAGTTTTTTCCCCACGAAAAAGGCGATGAAGAAAGCAGAAATTCGCAGTTGAAATGTATGGATTTCAAGGAAAATAGCTACATTTGCGGCATGAATCAACAACAGACAGACGAGATGTTCATGCGCCGTTGTCTTCAACTGGCGATGAATGGGCGACAGTTGGCACGCCCTAATCCGATGGTGGGAGCCGTCATCACGGTTTCAGAAGCACACGCAAAATATGCAGGGGAGTCTCCTCGTATCATCGGTGAGGGCTATCATGTACGCTGTGGCGAAGGACATGCCGAGGTGAATGCCTTTGCGTCGGTGCGCGAGGAAGACGAGCACCTGCTTGCCAAGGCCACCATCTATGTGAGTCTGGAACCTTGTGCCCACTACGGCAAGACCCCACCCTGTTGTGACCTGATTATCAAGAAAGGTGTGAGGCGCGTGGTGGTAGGCTGTGTAGATCCCTTTGCCCAAGTGCAGGGACGTGGCATCCAGCGCATTCGTGAAGCCGGCATCGAGGTCACCGTAGGCGTATTGGAAAGAGAATGCCAATGGCTCAACCGCCGATTCTTCACCTTTCACAGCCTCCACAGACCTTATATCATCCTGAAATGGGCACAGACCGCAGACGGGTTCCTCGACGACCACGGCCATGCCACAGCCATCTCCACGCCATTCACGAAGATGTTGGTACATCGGCTACGGGCTGAAGAAGATGCGATCTTGGTGGGACATGTCACTGACGAGCGCGAGCATCCGCTCCTGAATGTCCGTGACTGGAGCGGATGCGACCCCGTGCGCTTTGTGCTGTCTCACGAACAGCCGTGGGAGCAGGTGCTGGCCACCTGCCGTGAACGCCAGTTGCAGTCGCTCATCGTCGAAGGCGGTGCTGCAACCCTGCGTTTCTTCCTGGATGCCGGGCTGTGGGACGAGCTGCGGGTGGAACAAGGAACCCTGACGGTGGGCAACGGAACACCGGCTCCGCCAATCCCCAAGGAGGTTCACCGGCTTTCGCAGCTGCAACATGACGGGAATGTGGTTACATGCTATGCCAATGGTTCGGGAAAATGTCCGGAACCGTCCAGTCCGGGTTCTTGAACCATTGCTTGGGATAGATGACGGGAGCCTTTGCATCGCGGCTGAGGAAAGCCCCCCAGAAGCTAAAGGTGGAATTGGCAATGACGTGTGCACGGCATTGTGTCATCAGATAAAGGTCGATATAGTCGGGACCGCTGCCCGGCTGCACATAGACAGACCGCCCTTCCACAGACAGATGAGCTTCCGTCCATGCGATGTCGTCGGAGAAGAAGAAGAAGGTGGCTTCGGGATGCAGGTTCTGCAGGTGTCGGATGGCTGTCTGATAATAGTTTTCCGTACAGGTACCGAAGTTGCGGGCGTTGGCCGGAAGCAGATAGTCGCCGCGGCGGACATGTACGGAGACTGAGTAGGGGGCTTCCTGTATCTGCCGCTGGAGAGCGAGTGCCTCGTCAGTAAACGGCAGGGAACGGAAACGGAGCCACTGCCGTGCCTCACTCAGGTAGCGGCGATGCTGGCAATAGTCGTCGTAGAGCATGCACCGGGGATGTGACGTGTCGAAGCGTTTCGGAAACAGGCGGCACCATTCCATGCCTTTCAGGGCCAGCGTGGTCAGGGCGACACGCAACGACGGCCGAGGCAGCTCCACGTCGAAACATTCCGACAAGAGCAGACGGCCGTGCTGCTTGAGCTTCCGCCTGTCATAGTAGAGCCATGTCGGTTCGTTGCTTTGCTTGCTCAGCTGCCGGTAGCAGCAGTATTCAAACAACTGGTTTCCGAGTCCGCCTTTGAGGCATACGATTTTCATTCCGTTCTTATTTTCGTCCGAAGTCCGCGGGAATCTCTCCCCATTCAGCCGTCTCCCATTTGATGATGGGCGTGGTCAGCGAATGGCCCCGCAACCAGGTCTCTGCACGGGCAATGATGTCGTAGAGAGGTGCCGTCTGCGCATTGCGCTCCAGTTTCGTCTTGCAGTGCTTCTTCTGCACCCACAGGATGGCGTTGTAGGAGTCGCTGTAGATGACCTTGTCGCGGATGCCCTGACGATCCATCAAGGCCAGGGCATGTACGATGGCAAGGAACTCCCCGATGTTGTTGGTGCCATGCAAGGGACCGAAGTGGAACACCTGTGCGCCCGTAGCCAAGTCGATGCACTGATATTCCATGGGGCCGGGATTGCCGCTGCATGCTGCATCGACGGCCCAGGCGTTGGCTTTCACGCCGACAGGCAACGGCAACACGGTGTCGTTGCGGTAGTCGGGCGGATTCACAGGGTTCGTGTTCATTTGTCTTCTTTCTTTTATCTTTTCTTTTTCGGGTTATTTTGCGTTGTAGACCTTGTTGGGCTCCACGATGCCGGAGGGCAAATCCATCATAGCTGCCACAGCGAAGCATGTCAGTCTTGTCTTTTTCATTGTTCTATGCCACTTTAAGGGTTATGAACTTCTGAGCAGACCACGACTGATGCGCCACTGCCTATCCCCCATTCAGGGGGCGTACAGTTTGCAAATATAACACATTTCTTGGATTCTGACAACAGTTGCAAAGGTAAAAACCGCAAAAAAGACAAGAACTCCCCCAAACTACTAAACTACGAATTTCCCGGACTACACGAAATCATCAACCACTAAAACGAGCAAGCAAGCAAATCACTAAACTACGAATTTCACGGATTACACGAAGGCACCAACCACCAAAACGAGCAAGCAAGCAAATCACTAAACTACAAATTTCACAAATTACACGAAGGTTTGTAGTTTCATGCCTTCGTGTAATTTGTGAAATTCGTAGTCTGCGTTTTAGGTCTTTAGCTGTTTAGTCATTTAGTTGCTTCGTGTAATCCGTGAAATTCGTAGTCTGTGTTTTAGGCTTTTAATCATTTTGGTGTTTCGTGTAATTCGGGAAATTCGTAGTATGGTTTCGCTCATCCGCCGAAAATGCCACGGTTGTTTTTTGAAAGTGCCACACTCACGAGAATTTTTAATTTATTTTTTGAGAATTAATAAATTATTTTTTGAGAAAAAATAAATTAAAAATTCTAACGCCCGAAACTCTCTTGATAAACCACTGAGGCTCAACGGGTTAGCGAAACAGCTATTTTTCCCCATTCAGATGAGCCATCTAAAGACGAAACAGAAACAGAAACGGTATGGAACCTGTCTCTCTACGGAAGGCAAAAACAACCAGGTAAAAAAAAGAAAAATCCCACGCTTCTTTGCCATGTCAGCGATTTGGATTACCTTTGCATGAAAACAGCGGAAAGGCGAAGGCTTTCCCGACAAGGCAAGCATAAGACACCAACAAAGCAATACGATATTCACAGATGATGGAGAACAACTACCAGAAGACATTCCCCACCCTCATGGCGGGCAAGAAAATCCTATATGTGCACGGCTTCGGATCGGCAGGCAGCACCCATACGGCACAGCTGCTGCGCGAGATGATGCCCCAGTGCACCGTCGTCAGCCCCGACCTGCCCATCCATCCGGAGGAAGCCCTGCACCTGTTGCAGTCGACTACGCAGGCGGAAAAGCCCGACCTCATCATCGGAACGTCCATGGGCGGCATGTACACTGAGTTGCTGAAAGGCTTCGACCGCATCTGCGTGAACCCTGCTTTCCAGATGGCCGAGACCATGCACGAACATGGCATGACGGGCAAGCAGACCTTCCAGAACCCACGACAGGACGGCCAGCAGGAGTTCATCGTCACCAAGACGCTGGTCAAGGAATACAAGGCAGCCACCGAACGGTGCTTTGCCGACATCGACGACAACGAACGCCGCCGCGTCTACGGCCTCTTCGGCGACAACGACACGACGGTGCACACCTACGACCTCTTCCTCGAACACTATCCCAACGCCATCCGTTTCCACGGCGAGCACCGCCTGAACGACAAGGTGCTGCTCCACTATCTGATTCCCGTCATCCGCTGGATCGACGACCGGCAGGAAGGACGCGAACGGCGGAAGGTGGTCATCGACTTCGACGTGATGCACGACAGCTACATGAAACCCGTGTCGAGCCTGCGCAAGGCCTACGAGTTCCTGACGGAGAACTATGAAGTATTCATCGTCGCTCCAGCTCCCTCAGCCCGTCCCACCGACATGACGGAGGTGACGGCATGGGTAGAAGAGCATATCAATGCACCGGCATGGAATCATCTCCTCTTCACGAATCAGCCGGAACTCATCAACGCCGACTACCTGATCCGCAACAGCGAGAAGCCGTGGCCGGAAGCCGGGATGTTCTTCGGAACCACACTGGCCTTCGGCAAGGACGACCTGAAGACCTTCGAGGATGTCATCACCTTCTTCGAACGGCTCGGCGGACAATAGCCGGCAACTTTTTCCAACAACATCAACAGCCAAATCGGTTCACGCCGTGCCGACACCCTGCCAACGACAGATGCCATGACACAACAGCAGACCGCCCAAGAATTCTTCCTTCGCATACGCAACATCCTGTTGCAGAAGGACATGCCCACTCAGGAGGTACAACACCTCCTGCACGAGACACTTGTGCTTGTATGCAACGAAGGGCTCAAAGATGCACGCCACGCCTACGGAAACCTGTCGTCGAAGGTGGAAGCCCTCTGCAAAGCCCTCCACCTGAAAGCCGCCGACACCCTGGCCGTACACCGCATGCGCCGCCACGGCAACGCCGCCGAGCCACTGGCCCCTGACGAAATCCCCTACGACTGCCGCGCGCTGGCCCTGCTGGTAGCGGCCGTCTACGACACATCCGTTCCCACCGGCCTCACCGAGCACCTGCCAAGGACGGACAAGCCGCGGCCAACGGCTCCAATACGGCGTATGGAATACCTCCGGTGCATCGTCAGGGAATGGGACGACCACACGATTACCACCTTGGCCGACCACGACGGCAACGGCACCATCACCATCAACTATGCCGACACGCCGGAATATATTGACCACACCTACCTCCGCGACATCCTCCGCGAAGGCATGCAGCTCAACCTGCTCGACATCAACGACGGCATACCGGGGCTCATCGTCGTCGAACCTGACTATCTCCTCGACATCTCAGCCATCGCCAACTGCTTTGAAGACTATGGCCATCATCCCCTCCTCTACACCGTCAACCGCATGCGCCAGCGGCCTAACACCAAGCATACCATCCTCGGAAACTTTGCCGGCAGTGCCCTCGACGACATCATCAACATGCCACTGTACGACATCGCCGACACCCTGCGCAGCAATTTCCGTGAGAAAGCACTGGAATATTGTACCTGCAACGAACTCCGCCCCGAGGAATTCAAACAGCAGGCAAGGCTGCAAGTGGCTAACCTGCAACAGATTACCACCGAAATCTTCCGCCATGCCGACCGCAGCAAAGCCCTCCTCGAGCCCTCCTTCGTCTGCGAACGGCTCGGCCTGCAAGGACGAGTGGACCTGATGACCACCGACATGCAACTGCTCGTGGAACAAAAGTCGGGCAAGAACATCTACATCGACCGCAAGACACACAACCGACACGGCTCCATGCACCTTGAGAAGCACTATGTGCAGCTGCTGCTCTACTACGGCATCCTGCGCTATAACTTCCACCTCACCCCCGACCGCGCCAACATACGCCTCCTCTATTCCCGCTATCCACTCCCCGACGGCCTCATGGAGGTGCAACCGCTCCAAAAACTCATCCGAGAAGCCATCCGCTTCCGCAACCAAGCTGTAGCCACCGACTTCCAGATAGCCCGCGAAGGCTTCGCAAGCGTGATGGCGCAGCTCACGCCTGAAACGCTGAACACCGAGCACTGCCATGATTTCTTCTATCGGCAGTATCTCCTGCCACAGCTCCAAGAGACCCTGCTGCCCCTCCAGCAGCTCCAACCGCTCGAACAGGCTTACTTCAACCGCATGATGACCTTCATCATACAAGAGCAGATAGCCGCCAAGACCGGAGCCCAAGAGGGTATCGGCGGATGCTCTGCCGACCTGTGGAACATGCCACTCGACACCAAGCGCGAAACCGGAAACATCTACACCGGCCTCACCCTCCTGCACAAACGGCGCAGCAACGCCTACAACGGCTACGACACCCTCACCTTCAGCGTGCCACCGCAAGGCGACGACTTCCTGCCCAACTTCCGACGGGGCGACATGATCTACCTCTATACTTATCGGGAAGGACAGCTCCCCGATGTCCGACAGAGCATCCTCTTCAAAGGCATTCTCACCGACATGACCACCCGGCAGATTACCGTCCACCTGAACGACGGCCAACAGAATCCCGGAATCTTCGACCTTCCGGCAACAAGCCGGCCACACGCCGCTCCTTTCCGCTATGCCGTGGAACATGCCTACAGCGACATCGGCAGTGGCAGTGCCATACAGTCGCTCCACGCGTTCATCACTTGCGAGTCCGAACGAAGGCAACTTCTTTTAGGACGAAGAGCTCCAAAAAGCGACCATTCCATCGGAATTTCCAAGAAATATCACCCCACCTACGACGACATCATCCTACGCGCCCGACAAGCCCGCGACTACTTCCTGCTCATCGGACCGCCAGGGACGGGAAAGACCAGCATGGCCCTGCGCTATCTCGTGGAAGAAGAACTGGCCACCGAGGCCCGCCCGACCTCCGACGGCACACCCCCGAAGGCCGTCCTCCTGCTCTCCTACACCAACCGCGCCGTCGACGAGATCTGCCACATGCTCAACGAGGCATCCATAGACTACATCCGTCTGGGAAGTCCCTACAGCTGTGACCCGCCATGCAGCCCACACCTGCTGGAGAATGCCGTGGAAAGACATCCGCGCCTCCACGAACTACGACAGGCCATCGCCCAGACACGCGTCGTCGTGGCCACCACTTCCACGCTCCAAGCGCGTTTCTACCTGCTAACGGCCAAGCAATTCTCCCTGGCCATCGTCGACGAGGCTGGCCAGATACTCGAACCCAGCATCATCGGCATCCTCTCCGCACCGACCGTCGACCGTTTCATCCTCATCGGTGACCACAAACAGCTTCCGGCCGTCGTCCAGCAGACGGAAAAAGACTCCGCGGTCAGCGACCCACTGCTGCTCGGCATCCAGTTAGACAACTGCCGCCATTCGCTTTTTGAACGACTGCTGCGCACCGAGCGGGCGGCCGGGCGCACCGACTATGTAGGCATCTTGCGCAAGCAAGGCCGCATGCACCCCGACATCGCCGCGTTCCCCAACCATGCCTTCTATCACCGCGAGCGTTTGGAGCCTGTTCCGCTGCCCCACCAAGAAGAAAACGGGCTTTCATACCTTATTGACAATCCCGATGAAATGGATAAAAAACTAAGCACCTCGCGTGTTTTGTTTATCGACTCCTCCGCGTCGGACAATCAGGCAGAAGCGGGTTCGCCCACGCTGAAAGAAGGGAGCGCGACGAATCTGGCCGAAGCAAAAATCGTGGCCGACATCCTGCAACGCATCCATCGCTACTACGGCGCAGCATTCCATGCCGACAAGACCGTAGGAGTCATCGTGCCCTACCGCAACCAGATTGCCGTCATCCGCAAGGAACTGGAGAAAAGCGGCATCAACGACCTGTTGGATATCGCCATCGACACTGTTGAACGCTATCAGGGATCCCAACGCGATGTCATTGTCTATGCCTTCACCGTCAGCCGGCACTACCAACTCGGCTTCCTCACGGCCAATCGCTTTGAGGAAGACGGCTACCTCATTGACCGGAAACTAAACGTCGCACTCACCAGAGCCCGCAAGCAACTCATTCTCACAGGTAACCGTCCCCTACTCTGCCGCGACCGGCTGTTCCGCCAGTTGATTGAGGGTGTGACAAACGCATAAATTCGCTTTTTGGCATGGCCGCTGGAGCGGACGCAAGGCATTGCGTTTCTACTTCAAAAGAAGGCCATCGGGTGCTTTTCTTTTGTAAATCTTTCAAAAAAAGAATGAAAAAATTGCGGATTTTTTTTGATTTTTCAAGAATTCGCTGTAATTTTGCAGCCGTGCAAACAAAGAACATACAAAACCCAACGTACACGGAAACAAAGACTCAAAACATTCAAGCAAAGAACTTTAGGGGCATTCTTTATCATTCCGTAAAACTGACCAAGAGGAATAGGAGGAATCCTATAGGCCTGTTTGGTAGATGTATGCGCGTCTGCGCATAAGCCTGCCCGAAATCCGACAGTTCCTGCTGCCAGAATTGCTGCGTTGTAAGCCGCTATCATTGCAGGCTGCCGCCATCCCATTCGGACAAGGCTTTCTGCCTTGGCGTGCCCATCTAACAGACGACAAATAATCAAGAACAGAACATAATAAAACATCAAAGCAATTAAATCAGACAAAGATGAAAAGACTTTTAACTTATCTAACGGTAGCCATCATCATGTTGATGGTACCGATTGGAGCGAAAGCAACCCAGTTTTATGTGTATGGTAACTTCACCAGTTGGGACAACGGAGATGAACTAAGTTCCAGTCCCTATACAAAGACCATGACCGGAGCGGAATGGAAAGCTGCCGCCAACAGTACTAACATTGAGTTCATTATCCATGAAACCGACTATGATTATTATGTGAAACCCAACACTGGAAGCAGCACCATTACTGTTGACGGAGCAGAAATCGACATGAGCTCAAGCAACAACGGAAAAGGATCTAACGCAAGTTTTACTGTTGAAGACACATCCAGCAAGAGTTACACCCTCCATATCAGTTGGGCCAGTGACCAAAACAATGTAAAGGCATGGGTGACAAGCGAAAGCACGGCTCCCACAGCCTCTTTCAAGAAAGGCTTATATATCTATGGCGAGAAATACGACGGTGTCAATCCTAGTTCTCTGCACTACAAGCTACAGCCGCTGAACGGCTCCACCACTGAATACTATATCGACCTGCTGGCTGACGACAAGACGCTGGCAGGATGTAATCGCTATTCCACGGGCAATGACGTGAGCGACACAGACGCCAACGACGACACAAGTCACGCCACGTTCTGGGCCGACATGAACAACTCTACGTTTAAGTTGGCATACGTTGCTACCGATGACAGCCCCATTACCACCACTTACGGCTCTTCAGCCGCAGGAAGCACATGGAAGCTACAGCCGGCTGATGAGACACCAACCACGGAAAAAGTCTTCGGCGGCGATAACTGGGAGGTGAGAAACATCGGCGGAATGTATCGTTTCATCGTCACGGTGAATGCCAGTGGCGTGCCCCAGTCGTGGCGGTACGAAAAGTATCCCAACCAGCTGGTCATCTACAAACTCTCTGCGGCCTGCGACTGGACGATAGACGGATTCTTCTATTGTACGCGTGCAGCCGGTGCCGATACGAGCGGCAACTTCCATGGCTACAACCAGAAGTTCTTCGGAACAACGAACTTTACTCAGGACGGTGAGTTCGCTTTCCTGCTTGGCAACAAATGGTTCAAGCGCAACAAAAACAATGAATCAAGTCAATATACGAAGGACACCTCGTGGGATGATAACGGCTCGGCACAGAACCTGAAATTCCAGCATGCCACAGGTACCTATGGTGCCATGTTTGACCCTACGCAGGATGAATACCAGCTGGTAGGACCCAGTGGAAGCACCGAAGAACCGGTGCGCATCTACATGATTGGCAATGCCGTGGGAACGTCGGAGACATCTGACAACTTCAACGACTGGAACACCTCTAATTCCACGGAACTCACCTACAGTGAGGAAGAGGGGTGCTGGAAGGGAACCATAGACCTCAAAAAAGGAAAATACATGCGGTTCCTCTACAACAATGTAAAGGACAGAAACTTCGGCGAGGACAGCTATGCACCCACTGCTGACGGCACCTGCACCAATGGCGACACGCAGTTGAACAACCACGTCAGCTACAACAATGCCGCTGCGGGCGGAACCAACATTAACTTCCTTAAATCGTCGGGCACCTACATCGTACGCTTCTATATGGATGCTGCCGAAGGAAAGGACTTCACCTCCGAAGCTACATACTGGTACACGCTGGAACTGGTTTCTGCAAGCAACGATCCGGATGCCACACTGAGTCCGGGAACAGACGGAGGTAACTACACCGTGAACTTAGAAACTAATGATGGAGATATAGAACTCACCGTAACGCTTAGCGGCTCTGCCACGAGATATAGGTATTCCATCGGCACAACTCCAGAAACCCCATCAGTAAATTGGAATGTTCTTAGCAATGAAACCAACTACAATATAACATTCGGAACCTTGTATTACAACTGGGGGACTATTGCTCTTAATAATCGGGTTGTAGCAGAGGACACAAAAACCATTTATATTACCATTCAAGGTATCGACCAGGACGGCAACGAAGGTGAGGTACACACCTACCAATATACATTTAACGTTCTGCCGCAGCTGAACTTCTCGCCCAAGGGAGGAGACTTTATCAACAAGGTAAAGGTGACCATCACCAATGGTACGCCACCATTTACCTATGAGATCTATGACGTTCCGACAGATGGGAACTGGGATGTAGATTACATGCCAGGTCCATGGGACGGGGGGCCATACCGTACGGTAACTCTGGATAATGGCGTAAGAGAATTTTGGCTTTCCACGCCCGGCTACCTGAAAATTACCGACGCAAATGGCAAAGAAGTACGCAGTGATGAACGCATTGATGAGGACGAAGAATACCCCGATGATGGGCGTTTCGAATTCACCTATTCCACCTCAGAGAACTATGCGAACTACTACAACAACGGCACCACCTCGCAGGCTGTAGAAACCGGCGGTGGCAAGGATGCCATTTCCCTGTTCGTCAAGAAGCAAGGAGAAGGTGACATGTATATCTACGCATGGGACTACACTTGGGACCGCCAGATCATGAAGTATCAGGACAAGAAAGAAAGCGAATTGGACGAAGAGACGCTGGCCGACATTCAAGAACTCTCCGGAGTGACACAGGATGGTAATAGTGGTGGTGAAGCCAGCACCAAACAGCGCGACCCACATGTAAAGCTGACCAAGGAATGGCCGGGCAACTTCATGTCTGATGCCCGTACGATGACCATCAACGGCGACGAATACTATTACCTGACCTTCTCTAAGGACAAGCTCCACAAAGTTGACGACGAAATAGGACTGATTGTGAACCAAGGCAGCAGCGACAACAAGACGGCCGACAACCACTTCAACGACAATGCGTATCTCGTATTCAGCAATGTCAACGGCTACACCATCAACGGTGAACCCAATGCCAACTTTGCCCTTTATGAGTTCAAACAGACGCACGGCGAAGACGGATACGTTTATTTTGAAGTTCCATCTGTCGACGGAAGCAATGACTTCTGGAAAAACGGAAAAATCTACTGCTATGCTTATGACGGCAGTAGCAACAACAGCTGGCCTGGAACCGATGCAACAGGAAACATGACCCTCGTTCCAGGAACATCAAACGTATACTACTATCTGATTCCCGACGGCATGCGCGGCAACCTGATTTTCATGTCGACCAACGACATCGGCAATACCAGAACGACAGCCGACCAAAAGCCTGGCTATACATATCAGTCACACGGCTACTATCGTCCCAATCTTGGGGAAAACGGCACAGCTGTCACGACCATTTCCCAGATGACGGAAGAGTCGCACACCACACTGGAAACCTTCTACGACACGGAGCCTGTCATCGTCGTGGAAACGCAGAACTATCCCAATGGCGAGGACTACTACCGCATGATGCCTTGCGACTTCACCTATCTGCTCGACCCGACTTGGGGCGGTGCCATCAATCCCAAGAGCACAGGCGACGAAGAATGGAGCATCGCCCACTGGAGCGGCTATCCTGCAGCATCACAGGAGGAAGGAGATGAACTCGTTACCGGCTATCGCAAACGCATTACCACCGAGAATCTTTCACAGACGGTCATCGGTCTGAATCAGAACAAGACCTATACCGTTCAGGCATTGGTTCGCGCCGAAGGAGAGAACAATGTCAACTTAGCCCTGTCGCTCAACGGTGCCACCAACGGCGATGCCTACCATCAAATGAAAGCACTCCACGCCAGCGGTGCTGAAGGCTCCTACGTCAACAAATTCGGACGCGTGGAATACCTGACTCCGACCGACTGGACCAACAAGCAGGAAGGTATCGGATGGGTCAAGCTCGAAGCATCGGCCAAACCGAACAATGCCGGCAACCTGGTGATTTCCCTCACACGCACCAACGGCAGCTACTTCGACCTGGCAGACGTGACGCTCATTGAAGAAGCCAACGACGCAGACGGCAAGAACTACCACACCACAGCCAAGTATGCGGCCGGCGATTTCACGGGTCAGGCCGTAGACGCAGCCAGCGACGATTACACCAATGCCTGGTATGCCGACTACAGCGAAAGGCTGTCTACAGCAAATGAGCAGAAGAACAATGCCTACAGCTTCTTCGACCGTGGCCGCAACATGAATGCCATTGTCTTTGCCAACCCCTACACGGTGATTGGCATGAATGCCGGCTCTCAGCAAGCTTTCGGCTTGGATACCTCCCACGGCCATCCCTACAACGTCGTGAGCTTGGACGAAAACGGAAACTACTGCGACGTTGTATACCTCACAGACTACGGATTTAGTGACACGCTGAAGGACTTCCCCACTTCCGGAAACAACTACTTCATGACGGGCTATGGCTATGGCTCCAAGTACGATTTCGCGGCCAAGAAGGTGATTTTCGACCGCAACTTCAGTACGGGAACGACCACGCTCTGCCTGCCGTTTGCCATTGCACCAAGTACACTGCGTACGCTCCTCAACGGTGGAAACGGTGAAGGTGACGTGATGATTTATACGCTCAAGGCCGCCGATCTCTCCAAGAAGACGATTGAATATCAGGCCGTATCAGAAGATTACGACATTGCCGCCTTCACGCCACTCATCATCAAAGGCTTAACAGCTGGTGAACACATGAAGAATGCCGCGCTCCTGACCAAGGATGACTACGAGATTCAGTTTGCCCCCACTGTAATGGATGACTACACCCCCTTCGGGTATCCTTGGCATTCCACGACAAAAGACGACGAAGAAAATACAACCGCAGACTTTTACGGCGTAACAACCATGACGGGCTTTGCATCCTCTGGAACCACCGATGGCAAGGACTGGATGAACTTCCTCTACAACGCGGAAGATGATGGAAAATTTGTCTGGGCCGAACCTTGGACGGGTCATTTCGCCGGCTACATCAAGCCGTTCCGCTGCTACATGACACTTTGGGGCAATGCTGCCGACGGTGAAGCCAAGGAATTCTCCGTGGTATGGAACGACACACCAGCCAATCCCATTGTAGAAGGACCGACCGAAGACCCCGTCGTAGAACCCGAAAATCCAGGTAGCGAGACCACAGGCATTGCCACCATGGAGCAACTGCTGAAGAATGGAAACGTCTATACCGTTGACGGCCGTCTCGTCAGCCGCAACATGATTGCAGGCGGCTTGCAGAAAGGCATTTACATGGTTAACGGTAAGAAGTTTGTGATAAAATAACAAGGAGGATTACAATTATGAAACAGAAATATATTCATCCGCAAACAGAAATCGTCAAGCTACTCATAGAGTCTTTCATGGACACCGCTACGGGTGGCGGACACTTCGGTAACGCCAAGGAAGGATTCTTCGATGAAGTCAGCAACGACAATGACTTCTGGACAGGAGACCAGCAACCCACCATCTGGGAAGACTAAGACACTCGCTTCTCAGGCGGTCGGTGAAGACTGAAGCCATGATTACCACCGCCTGGGGAGTATTCCATCAATCGCGGCACGGACGAGTTTTTCCGTGTAAACCATTTTTTTGAGTCGAGCGATGTGAATCGCAATTAAAATGTTATGTTAATTAGAATTCGAGCACTGCACTCCGTGAGGAATGCAGTGTTCTTTTTTTTGTTTCTTCGCTCCTCGGTGTGTGGCACAGAACCTTCACACGAAAAAGCAGATGAACCATATTTTAGTCCAGCAGATTTAGCAGATTCGGCAGATGCTTCCCGCCTTTAGCGTGATTAGAAAAGATCTGCCTGATCAGCGAGAGGTTCATTCGCTCACAGATGACACAGATCTGCACAGATTATTTTTGGTTCATCCGACATTTCGAGTGATACGGCAGTCATGTAGAGCGTAGAGCCTCAG
>CAMHEA010000016.1 GCA_946184025.1 uncultured Prevotella sp. | reverse complement strand
AGAATTTTTAATTTATTTTCTGAGAATTAATAAATTAAAAATTCTCGCATCTAAGCCTCATTCGGAAGATGACTGTACTTCAGTTGCCAGAGAAGCGAGCCTCAGACGAGCCAGAAGCACATTGAAAACGAGGGGTTGAGAAAACATTTTTTGTATGAAAAAAGGCCAAGAAGGAGGAAAAAGGAAGGACATTTCTTTTGCCGTTTCCACTTTTATTCGTACCTTTGCATTGGCATTTGGTTCACCCCCTGCGGCGTGATTAAAAGGGAACCGGGTGAGAATCCCGGACTGTCCCGCAGCTGTGAGCCGCCTATTATGGAGACAAACAAAGTCCACTGACGGACACCCGTCGGGAAGGCGTTTGTCGGCCGGGCGGCATAGTCAGAAGACCTGCCTCTTGCCTTTGCCCCGTGCGTTGCGATCGACAGCGTCATGTGGGATACACATATATAATATAATAAGGTGAAAAAAAAGCTTTCCATGTTGGTCTTGGGGCTACTGTGGGTGGCGACTACGTTGGCGCAGTCGCGGCTTGACAGTGTGCAGCACGTCAAAGAGGTGGTCGTGCTGGGGCGACTCATGCACCAAGAAGTGCTTCCGGCACAGCACCTGAAAGGCGAGGAACTGTCGCGGCTCAGCACACATAGCGTAGCCGATGCACTTCGCTATTTCTCAGGCTTGCAACTGAAGGACTATGGTGGCGTGGGCGGCATCAAGACGGTTGACATCCGCAGCATGGGCTCCCATCATCTGGGCATCTACTACGACGGCATCGAGCTGGGCAACGCCCAAAACGGAATCATAGACCTCGGGCAATACTCGCTCGACAACATCGAGGAAGTAACCCTCTACAACGGCCAGAAGAGCAGCATCTTCCAGACGGCAAGCGACTTTGGCCATGCCGGCTCGGTCTATCTGCACACGCATGCCCCTCACTTCGCCCCGAAAGAACATGCCCGAGGCAAGGTCAGCGTGCAATATGCCTCAAGCGACTGGCTCCGTCTGTCGGGATTGTGGGAGCAACGGCTCTCCGAACACATCAGCAGTTCATTCAGCAGTAGTATACAGGCGGCCAGCGGAAAGTATAAGTTCCGCTATCGCCGCATCTTTCCCGACGGAACGACGGCTTACGACACGACGGCCATCCGTCAGAATGGCGACATCCAAAGCGCACGCGCAGAATGGAACCTCTACGGCAACACCACGGCTACAGGACGATGGGACGGCAAAGCCTATTTCTATGCCTCCGACCGCGGCATTCCAGGAGCCATCGTCAACAACGTATGGCACCGGGGAGAACGGCAAAAGGACCTGAATACGTTCATTCAGGGACGCTGGCAGAAGAACCTCGGCAACCGGTTCAGCACCCGTGCCATGGCCAAATATGCCTATTACCGCACTCACTATGCCAATCACGACGTGACACAGCTGCCCGTTGACAACTGCTACGAGCAACAGGAGGCTTACTTCTCTACATCAAACGTCTACGAGCTCCTACGCCACTGGAGTGCAAGCATCAGTTACGACCTTCGGTGGAACAAACTGAACGCCGACACCTACCGCTTCGCCTTCCCCACCCGATGGTCAAACCTGGTGGCACTGGCCTCTGCCCTTGAACTGCCGAGAGTGCAGCTGCAAGGCTCCGTACTTCTCTCGGCCATCAGAGACAAGACGCACAACAACAGCCACGCCACCCGTCAGCATCGGTTCACCCCTGCCTTCTTCGCCAACATTTATCCACTGCCGACACATGAGTTCAGCCTGCACGCATTTGTCAAACAGAGCTTCCGCATGCCAACGTTCAACGACCTCTATTATACGGATATGGGCAATGCAGACTTACTCCCTGAACGAGCTACACAAGTAGATGCCGGCGTGAAATGGGAACACCTGTGGACGGACAGATGGCAATGGCATGCCGAATGGGCCGCAGACATCTACTACAATACGATACACGACAAGATCATCGCCTATCCCAAGGGGCAACAATTCCGCTGGACCATGCTCAATCTGGGACGCGTGCACATCAAGGGAGCTGACGTAGAGGGCAAGGTGGGCTGCCAGCCAACGAAAGAAACAACGGTCAATCTGCAACTGCAATACACTTTCCAACTGGCCAGGGATGTGACGGATTCCCGTACACCTTACTACAACTGCCAGATTCCCTACATTCCGCGCCACAGCGGATCGGCGACAGTGGCAATAACCTGCCGCCAGTGGTCGATGAACTACAGTTTCATCTACACAGGAGAACGCTACAACGGGCAGGAGAACATCATCTACAACCATATGGAGCCATGGTACACCAGCGACCTCAGCCTGCAATACAGCTTCAAGGGGCTGAACGCTGGATGGACAACCACCCTTGAAGTCAACAATCTGTTCAATCAAGACTATGATGTCATCCTGAACTATCCGATGCCAAAGCGCAACTATGCGCTGAAAGTGACGGTTGAACTATAAGAAAGGAGTAAAAAGAGAATGAAAAGAACAATCCACCATCATGCCGCCATGGCATGGCTCATCATCATAACAGCCATCGCCTGCCGCAACGAAGACCTCGTGGTCTATCCTACAACCGAGGAAATACCCTCGGAAACAGCTTCCGGCGACTATGCGGGGCTCTATATACTTAACGAGGGGAACATGGGAGCCAACAAGACTACGCTCGACTACCTCGATTTTAACTCCGGAACCTACTCTCGCAACATATACCCATCGCGCAACCCCAACCAAGTGATGGAGCTGGGCGACGTGGGCAACGACATCAAGATATACGGTTCACAGCTGTGGATGGTCATTAACTGCTCGAACAAAGTGGAAGTGGCCGATGCCTGGACTGCCGTGAGCCGCGGACACATCGACATTCCCAACTGCCGCAGTATGGCTTTCCACCGCAACTACGCCTATGTCAGTTCCTATGTAGGCACCATGCAAGAAAGCAACATGCTCGGACAGGTCTACAAAATAGATACCTTGACGCTGAAAGTAGCCGGACAGCTCACCGTAGGCCGCCAACCCGAAGAAATGGCCGTACTCGACGGCAAACTGTATGTGGCCAACAGCGGCGGATACAGCGGTGCACGCGGACAGGGCTACGACCGGACGGTGAGCGTAATAGACCTGGAGACGTTTCAAGTGGACTATACCATAGACGTTGCACCGAATCTTTTCCGCCTCCGGAGCGACTCCCACGGCCAGCTCTGGGTCACCTCGCGCGGCGACTACGACGACACCCCAGCCAAACTGTATGTCTTAGGCATGGGAAAGAAGGGACAGATGGTGAAGACTGACTCCCTGACGATGGCAGTCGGCGACCTATCCATCGTCGGGGACTCGCTCTACTACTACACCGCCGACCTTGAAAATCCACAGCGAGGAGTCACAACGTACGGCATCATCCACACAGAAAGCCACCAAGTCATAAACGGACAAGCTCTGAACATCCCCACCGGACAACCGATACCGTCCACTCCCTACGGCATCATCGTACATCCGCAGACCAGAGAAGTCTATCTGATGGATGCCACGAACTTCGTTTCGAGCGGAAGGCTCTTCTGTTTTGACAAGAGCGGAGAAGAGAAGTGGGTCACATGGACTGGCGACATTCCCGGACATGCTGTTTTCCTACCAAGAGGGAAGTCTTCCGTGGCACCAGATGATGCGGATCCAAACGACAATGCCGATGCGTTCAGCCCCTATATCGAGGCCGTTGACGAATACGTTCCGGCACCCGGACAATTCGTCAACGTCCTACCAGCCTACGAAGAAGGCGATGACGCGGCGGCCATGGTACGCAAATGCACGGAAGCCATCGCCCACGGCCACGACGGACTGATTACGCTGGGAGCCTATGGTGGCTATGTCACCTTCCACTTCGACCATCCGATAGCGAATGTTGCGGGCCAACCAGACATCTATATAAAAGGTAATGCCATTGTAGGCAATAGTGAGCCGGGCATCGTAATGGTTTCGCAAGACACCAACGGCAACGGATTGCCTGATGATGCGTGGTACGAACTGGCAGGAAGTGTGGACGACGAGGATGCAGCCAGCCTTCTCTTCAACTATGAAATCACCTATACGGCATCGCCGATGGCCGATATTCCATGGGAGGATAACCAATCGGGCTGTGGCATCGTGGCAAGAAACAAATACCATCAGCAAGAGTATTTCCCCCTGTGGTTGCCCTCTCCGCTGACATTCAAAGGCACGTTGCTGCCTCAGAACGGCTCCGATGAAGGCAGCGAAGGCTCAGCCTATTGGGTGCTGAGAGCCTTTAGTTATGGCTATGCAGACAATCAGCCAACGGAAGAAGGATCGCACTTCGACATTGGACGTGCCGTTGACAACCAACGGCAAACCGTCAGCCTTTCGCATATAGACTTTGTTCGCGTTTATACAGCCGTGAATCAGCATTGTGGGTGGCTTGGAGAGACCTCAACTGAAATCAGCGGAGCTGCCGACTTGCACTTGGAAGAGTCCGTACGCCGCTGGAAATCAAGACCATAATACGCCCTATTTCTTTCATGGAGACTTGTTATGGGTAACAAAATAATTTATTCACTTTTAAAAAACAAAAGAATGATGAGAAAGAACATCTACGCAATGGCTCTGCTGTTGGCCTTAAAGACAGCCAGTGTACAAGCACAAGCGATTTATTCCGTTTCTACCTTTGAGGAAGGTGATGTGGACGTGGAACTCAATGAAAATGGGTTCTGGAATGGCGGAAAGATTGGATCACCGACAATTGGCGACTGGGGTGAGGAAATTTATGCTTGCACTGCAAAAAGCGGACTTGCTACGCTCAACGTAACGTATAGCTACGACCCTGAAGGAGGTTATGACTGGTGGGGTGGCTGTGCCCTCTCAAACAGAGCTTCATCAGCCTTTGAAACGCTCAGCGACCAATACAACAATGTCGTAGGCGGCGGAGCTGACGGTTCTTCTGCCTATGCTGTTGTCTATGGTAATGGCAGTACCATCGACATCAATGTTACAGATGGTGCTGTGGTAGAAGGGCTTTATTTGACGAACAGTGCCTATACGATGAAAAACGTAGTTGACGGCGACGGCTATTCTCCCAAGTTCTCCAACGAAGGTGACTATCTCAAGCTGACTATCGTTGGCGAGAAAGCCGATGAAACAACGGAATCTGTAGATGTGATGTTAGCCGAGTACACCACTGAACTGGAAGCAATCACTGATTGGCAGTGGGTAGATTTGAGCAGTCTGGGCTCCGACGTGAAGAAGCTCACCTTTAATTTCAGCTCTCACAGTAGCGGCGTTCCACTATATGTATGCTTTGACAACCTCGCCATCAGTAAGGTTTATAACGGCATCAGCACTACAGATGCTGTAGCACAGGTAACACCTGTGGCTCGCTACGGTGCCAATGGCCAGCGCATCAGCGGTCTGCAGAAGGGCATCAACATCATCAAGATGAGCGACGGAACCATCCGAAAGGTGCTGAAGAAGTAGAAACAGGAGGAAAAACAGATGCAGGCGCACCCCCGCCGCTGCACATGGGAAAAGTAATAAAGCCCATATTACGATGTAAAAAAGCCTATATTGTTCACCAATAGACCCTATATTGCAAAGTAATAGACCCTATATTACCATACTGGGGCGTTTAGGCATAAGGCGTTTTGGATATTGGGCATTTCTCATTTATCATTTGTCATTTAGGGAGCAGAGCTCCCGCCGGACTCCTAAACAGGACTAACGAAAACGGGATTCCCCATCAAGGAGAATCCCGTTTTCTTTCTCTACAGTGCTCCATGCACTGCTATCCACTTTCGTCCGGAGCCTTATCCCACGAAGATGAAGGTACGGATGAACCAGTAAGAGAGAATACCTGCCAGATAGCCCACAAAGGCAATCCAGGTGATCTTCTTCATATACCATCCGAACGTAATCTTTTCCAATCCCATGACGACCACGCCCGCTGCGCTTCCGATAATTAACATCGAGCCGCCGACACCAGCACAGTAGGCCAGCAACTGCCAGAAGATGCCGTCTACAGCCATATCGCCCGTAGGAGCAACCGGATACATACCCATGCAACCGGCAACCAGAGGCACATTGTCTACAATCGACGACAAAACGCCGATGATACCCGTCACAAGGTAGTGGTTTCCTTGGAACACGGAGTCCAGTCCCTCACCCAAGGCAGTCAGCACGCCCACTGTTTCGAGGCAAGCCACAGCCATAAGAATGCCGAGGAAGAAGAGAATCGTGCTCATGTCAATGCGCGAGAGCATATTCGTTACACGCTTCTGCATGGCTCCTTTCTCCTCTTTCTGCTTCAGGTTACCATAGAACACCTCCGTCACCGTCCACAGCACACCCAGTACAAGGAGTATACCTACAAACGGCGGCAGATGGGTGATGCTCTTGAAGATAGGAACGAAGATGAGTCCGCCCACACCGAGGAAGAAAATGGCCTTGCGCTGTCCCGTCGTCAGTTCGCTCGCACCCACCGTCTGCGCCTGCTGAGCCGTGAACGAAAGTTCGCCCTTCAGCGAGAGCGAGAGGATGTAGGCCGGAATAACCATTGAAATGAGCGAGGGAATGAAGATTTCCATGATGACGCCAGCCGCCGTCACAAGTCCCTTGTTCCAGAGCATGATCGTGGTCACGTCGCCGATGGGAGAGAACGCGCCGCCAGAATTGGCCGAAATCACCACCAGTGCCGCATAGACAAGCCGGTCTTTCTTGTCGCTGACCAGCTTGCGGAGAATCATAATCATGACAATCGATGTAGTCAGGTTGTCAAGGATAGCCGAAAGGATGAACGTCATAAAAGCAATGCGCCACAACAGCGTACGCTTGCTCTTCGTCTGCAACGTGTCGCGCACGAAGTTGAAGCCCCCGTTCTGATCCACCAGTTCCACGATCGTCATCGCACCCATCAGGAAGAACAACGTCGTCGACGTACTTCCCAAGTGCCGTTCCATGACCTCACTCACCGCCAAGGCCACCTGGTCGCCCACGGCACCCGAGATATACTGCCCCGGATCAATCATAAAGAGCGTCCAGCAGCCCACAAACATCAGCAAGGCGACAGCCGCCTTGTTCACCTTCGTCACACTCTCAATGGCTATACACAAGTAGCCAATCACGAACAAGACGATAATTGCAATAGTTAAACTTGACATATACTATAAATAAAAATAATGATGAATTCCACATTCAGGCTGCAAAGGTAATACAAAAAATCGGATCCTTGCCCACTTAACCGAAATTTTTCATTACCTTTGCAGCCATGAGAATAGACATCATCACGGTACTCCCTGAAATGCTTGAGGGATTTGTACACACATCCATACTCGCACGCGCACAAAAAAAAGGACTCGCCGAGATCCACCTGCACAACCTACGCGACTACACACGCGACAAATGGCGGCGCGTGGATGACTACCCCTACGGCGGTTTTGCCGGAATGGTGATGCAGTGCGAGCCCATCGATCGCTGCATCTCCGCCCTGAAAGCCGAGCGTTCTTACGATGAGGTCATCTTTACCTCACCTGACGGGGAACAGTTCAACCAACATGTGGCCAACGAATTGTCGATGAAAGGCAACCTCATCATCCTCTGCGGGCACTACAAAGGCATAGACCACCGCATCCGCGAGCACCTCATCACGCGCGAAATATCCGTCGGCGACTACGTTCTGACGGGAGGAGAACTTCCCGCAGCCATCATGGCCGATGCCATCCTGCGCGTTGTCCCAGGTGTTATCGGCGACGACCAGAGTGCCCTCTCCGATTGTTTCCAAGATGATATGCTCTCCGCGCCCATCTACACCCGCCCCGCTGACTACAAGGGATGGCGCGTTCCCGACATCCTCCTTAGCGGCAACGAAGCCAAAATCAAACAATGGGAGTTTGATCAGGCCATGGAACGCACGCGAAGACTCCGCCCCGACCTGCTCAAAGACAAGTAAACAGCTACGAAAAGCATCTGAAATCAAGCAAAAGAGGACTCCGCCAAGGTTTGAAGAGGTCCTCTTTTGCTTGATCAGCAAGCACAAAATCAAACGGCAAGGAAAACAACCAAGCCGCCCAAGACAATATATAGGAGTGCGTAAGGAACGGCGGCACGGAGAATTTCGCCATCCTTTCCTGGCAAATCACAGGCAGCCGTAGCAATGGCAATGCTCTGTGGAGAAATCATCTTTCCTCCAGTGGCTCCCGTCGTATTTGCAGCCACAAGCCAGTTGGGATCAGAATAGTTCAGCTGAGCCGCCACATTAGCCTGAAGTTTGGCAAAAAGGATGTTGGCTGAGGTGTCACTGCCTGTGACAAAGGTTCCAACGGCTCCAATCAGCGGCGCAAACAGCGGGTAGAGACCGCCAGTTGCACTCGCCAGCGCCGATGCAATGACCATGATCATACCCGAATAATTCATCACCGAAGCCAGACTAATGAGGCAGACGATGGTGATCACGGTCTTCCGAAGGTTCACCAACGTACGGGCAAGTACCACCAGCAGCCGACGCAACGTCAGTCCCTGAAGCAGTCCGCCCAAGACCGTTCCGAGGAAAAGCATCAGCCCCGCATTGGAAATCCACCCAAAAGAGAAAAAGGTTCCTTCAGCATAGATGGGAAGGGCTATGCGCGATACCAGATGCGTCTTCAGAAAATGATTGACATCGGGGAAAAGGGGGCCGGACAGGAGTACGAAAAGGAGGATAAAAAGGTAAACACTCCAGGCGCGAAGGGTTTCACGAAGCGTATAGTGACGTTCGTTGCCCGTCTTTTTCTTTGGTGCAAAGAGGCGGGCATAGACAAGAATGGCCACGATGGCAGCCACGCTGCCAATGATAGCGGGTGTTTCGGCACCCAGATACTTGGCCACCACATACTGTACGGAAACAGAAACGCCGCCCACCCACAAAGCAAGCAACACGTTCTTGAGCCATGCTTCACGCCGATGATCGGTCAGCATCAAGATGATGAAAGGCAAAAGGAAGAATAACGGAGCCAGCTGCAACACGGCATACGAAGAAATCTGGCAGATGGTCTCAGCCGTAGCCACACCATTGGGAGCCACTTCATTGCTCAAAGTAATAATAGGCACACCGACAGCACCGAAACCTGTAGGCACCGTGTTGGCAATCAAGGCCACCAGTGCACTGAAAAGCGGCTTGTAGCCCAATGAAATCAAAATGGCAGCAGGGATAGCCACTGCAGTACCGAAGCCAGCCATACCCTCGAGCAGGCCTCCGAAACCCCATACCAGCATGAGAACTGTCACCCCACGGTCGTCGGAAAAGGAGACAAACTGGTTCTTAATGACCTCAATCTCCCGACTCTCCACCAGCACATTATAGCTAAAAATAGCCATCAGAATAATAATAAGGATAGGAAAGACGGCCTTCAGCAAGCCTTCAACCAAAGCCCACCCCACTCCAACGGATTCAAAATTCTCGGGCGCAAAGCCTAACGAAGGAGCTGCAAAAAGTGCCAATGCCACGGTAACGGCCAAAGAAATCAATGCGCTCTGATGTCCTGCCATCTTGAAACCAAGCATCAAGACGAAGAGTAGCAGTATCGGAACGACAGCAACGATAACAGAAACGGTAGTCATAATGTGTATAGATTATAAGTGATAACGCGTACAAAGATACACGAAAATACCCATACGACCATCGGAGTTTAGTAAAGAAAACTTAAAATTGGACATTTTTGCTGGTGAAAAACGAATCCGAATACCTAAAAATCACTATATTTGCAATATCATAACCTCAATAATCATATACAGACAAAAACATGATGAAGATCGGTCTTTTTATCCCTTGCTATGTGGACGCAGTGTTTCCAGAAGTGGGAGTGGCAACCTACAAACTCCTGAAACATCTGGGATATGATGTCGTCTATCCGCAGGGGCAGACCTGCTGTGGCCAACCCATGGCCAATGCAGGCTTTGAGAAGCAGGCTGTGCCTCTCGCCAAGAAGTTCGAGGAACTTTTCCAGGACTTCGACTATGTCGTTTCACCGTCGGTAAGTTGTACTGCGTTCATCAAGCTGAACTATCCACGCCTGTTAAAAGGCAATGCCCATGAGTGTCAAACTGCTCAAAAGACGATGGACGTGATAGAATTCCTGCACGACGTGGCCAAGGTGAATCAGCCCTTAGGGCACTTTCCCCATCGGGTGAGCCTCCACAATTCGTGCCATGGCGTACGGGAACTGGGGCTCAGTTCGCCCAGTGAAGAACACATTGACAAGTTCAACAAAATCAAAGACCTCCTGCAACTGGTAGAAGAAATTGAAGTGGTAGAACCGGAACGACCCGACGAATGTTGCGGTTTCGGCGGAATGTTCTCCATCGAAGAAATAGCCGTAAGCGCACAGATGGGCATCGACAAGCTGAAGCGCCATATGGACACCGGCGCAGCATACATTACAGGTGCCGACTGTTCCTGCCTGATGCACCTGGCAGGCATAGCCAGCAAGCAAGGGAAGCAGATTGCATTCAAACACGCAGTAGAAATCTTAGCAGCAGGATTATGAGTACAAGTCACAGCAAAGCAGCCAAGGAGTTCCTCAAAGACCAGCAATACGCACAATGGCACGACAATACGTTCTGGTCCGTACGCACCAAGCGCGACAACATGGCCACAGGACTGGCCGAATGGGAACAACTCCGTGAAAAGGCAAGTGCCATCAAGCGGCATACCATCACCCATCTGGACGAATATCTGGAACAGTTTGCCACACAGGCCGAACGCAACGGCGTGCAGGTGCACTGGGCCAAGGATGCAGACGAGTTCAACGAGATCGTCTACGACATCCTGAAGGCACACCATGTAAAGAAAATGGTGAAGTCAAAGTCGATGCTGACAGAGGAATGTGAGATGAATCCGTATCTCGAAGCACGAGGTATTGAAGTGGTGGAAACCGACCTCGGCGAACGAATCATACAGCTAAAGGGACAGAAACCCAGTCACATCGTCATGCCTGCCATCCACCTGAACCACGACGACGTAGGAGAACTATTCGAGGAGAAGCTCGGCAGCGAGAAAGGAAACCATGACCCGACCTATCTTACTTATCAGGCACGTCTGAGCCTGAGGAACGAATTCCTGACGGCCGACGCCGGAATGACCGGAGCCAATTTTGGAATTGCTGAGACGGGAGACATCGTTGTATGCACCAACGAAGGCAATGCCGACATGTCCACATCCTGTCCGAAGCTGCACATAGCCGCCATCGGCCTTGAGAAAATCATCCCCAACTACGACTGTCTGGCCGTTTTCCAGCGAATGTTGTGCCGTGCAGGCACAGGACAGCCCACGACAACCTATACCAGCCATTTCCGCAAGGCACGTCCGACGGCTCAGCAAATGCACATCATACTCGTTGACAACGGCAGAAGCGAGTGGATCGGCAACGAGGAGCACTGGGAGGCATTGAAATGCATCCGTTGCGGATCATGCATGAACACCTGCCCCGTCTACCGCAGGTCTGGAGGCTACAGCTACAGCTACTTCATCCCCGGCCCCATCGGCATCAATCTCGGCATGTTGCGCGACAAGAAGAAACACTCCGGCAATGTATCGGCCTGCACACTCTGCCTCAGTTGTCAGACCGTGTGCCCCGTCAAGGTGAACTTGGGAGATCAGATCTACCAGTGGCGACAGCAACTGGACGAATTCGGAACGGCCAATAAGGAGAAAAAACTTATCTGTAAAGGCATGGGCATCCTATATGGGAGCACCAGCATATACAACGCAGCCACGGCCATGGCTCCCCTGGCCAATGTCATGCCTGGATTCATCATCAACTGCGGCCTGAACCCATGGGCCGAAGGCCATCAGATGATGAAATTCCCCAAGAAACCATTCCATAAAATGATTAAAGACATCGAAAAACCATGAGCAGAAAGGAAGACATCTTAGCCAAATACAGGGCCAATGTACGCGAGAGATACGACATGCCAAGGCTCGACGACATCGCAGCCATCACCTATCCAGACCCTTTGAAGCAGTTCATCAGCATGAGCAAGCAGGTTGGAGGCACGGTCGTCGTCGTTGATGAAGGGCAAGACATCAACGAAATCATCCGCAAGCAGTTCCCTGATGCCACGGAAATAGCCAGCAACCTGCCGGAAGTGACCATCGCCACGAAGAGTCCAGACACCGTGGATTCGGCACAAAGCCTGAACGGAACAGACGTCGGCGTGATTCGCGGCCTGTTCGGCGTTGCCGAGAACGGATGCATCTGGATTCCGCAGACAATGAAGGAAAAGGCGGTCTGTTTCATCAGCGAGAATCTCTTCATCCTATTGCCGAAATCAGCCATCGTCAACAACATGCACGAAGCCTACAAACGTATCTCATTCAACGACTACGGATACGGCACCTTTATCAGCGGACCGTCCAAGACTGCAGACATTGCCCAGGTGCTCGTCATGGGAGCACAGGCGGCACGCAGCGTCACCATCCTGCTACTGCCAGAATAGGATTGCCTGCTACGTCTGCCCCCACAGGGAAAAGCGTTTGGAGCCCACTTTGTATTCCACTGAGCCTCAGTAAGTTACAGAGTGGGCTTTACTCGTGAGAATTTTTAATTTATTTTTTGAGAATTAATAAATTATTTTTTGAGAATTAATAAATTAAAAATTCTCGCGACTGTGGCACTTTCGGATGACGCGTGAGGCAGAAAGGCTTTCTTTCTGTCCATGAACCGAATTAAAAATGGCATTTCCTCGCGTTGAAAGAGGAAAGGATTTGTGTGTTTCATAGTTATTTTGTATCTTTGCGGCAGTGAAAACATCAATAAGGGAGACAGCTTATGTTCAGTAAAGATACTTATGTGAGCCGCCGCAGGGAACTGAAGCGGCTTGTCGGGAGTGGCATGGTGGTGCTGTTTGGCAACAACGAATCGCCTTGCAACTATCCTGCCAACGCGTATGCGCCTTTCCGGCAGGACTCTTCGTTTCTCTATTATTTCGGTTTGAAGCGCGAGGGGCTGGTGGGCGTGATTGACATAGACAACGACCAGGAAACGCTGGTGGGCGACGACATCAGCATAGAGGACATTGTGTGGTATGGCAGCGTGGACAGCATGGCCGACATGGCTACACAAGTGGGCGTGGCTCATTGGGCTCCGACGGGCGACCTGCCGAAAATCATCGGTGAGGCGCGAACGCAGAAGAGGGCAGTCCACTTCCTTCCGCCCTACCGTCACGACACGATGGTACTGCTCATGGATCTGCTGGGAATCCATCCCAGCCAGCAACGGGCAGCAGCATCGTTGCCGCTCATCCGCGCAGTAGTGAAGATGCGCTCGGTAAAGTCGCAGGAGGAGATTGAAGAACTGGAGTGCGCGGCCGAAATCGGCTACAGGATGCATACGACGGCGATGCGCCTGACGCGTCCAGGAGTCACAGAAAAGTTTGTGGGCGGACAGGTGGACGGCATCGCGCGTTCCTATGGAGCACAGGTGAGCTTTGCCACCATCTTCTCGCAGCACGGAGAAATCATGCATGGCTGTCCGTCGATGAACCTGCTGGAAGCGGGACGGCTGGCCCTGTGCGATGCGGGTGCGGAAACCATCAACCACTATTGCTCGGACAACACACGGACGTTTCCCGTCAACGGCAAATTCACACAGCGGCAACTGGACATCTACCGCATTGTGGAGGAGTGTCACGACTATGTGCTGCAAGTTGCCAAGCCTGGTGTGAAGTATATGGATGTCCACTTTGCCGTCTGTCGGCTGATGACAGAACGGCTGAAAGAGTTGGGACTGATGAAGGGCGACGTGGAAGAAGCCGTCAAGGCGGGTGCACATGCCATGTTCCTGCCCCACGGGCTGGGCCACATGATGGGTATGGATGTGCACGATATGGAAGGATTGGGACAGATTCACGTCGGTTTTGACGAGGAGACACGCCCCAATCTGGAACAATTCGGCACCAATGCCCTGCGAATGGGACGCAGATTAGAAGAAGGCTTCGTCGTAACAGACGAGCCAGGCATCTATTTCATCCCTGCGCTCATCGACGACTGGCGCAAACGGGGACATTGTGCCGAGTTCCTTAATTTCGACCTCTTGGAAACCTACAAGGACTTCGGAGGCATCCGCATCGAAGACGACGTGCTCATCACCCAAGACGGCTGCCGGTTCATCGGCAAAGACCGCATCCCCTACCATCCGCAGGATGTGGAGGAACTGATAGGTGCAGAGGTTAGAGAGTAGAGGTTAACACCTGGAGTGTGGCGGTGAGCATCTTCCTGCCCTGCTTTTCCGAAATCAAAAAGTATCAATTATATAAAAAACAACAACGATGAAGAAACTATTGGCAATGACACTGTTCGCCGCCATGGCAACAGGTGCACAGGCACAGGACGCAGATTCCACGAAATCGAACAAGCCTGTGTTTACAACGATCAAAGAGTTACCCATCACGAGTGTGAAGGACCAGAACCGGTCAGGAACGTGCTGGGCTTATTCCACGCTCTCCTTCTTTGAAAGCGAAATTCTGAAGAAGACAGGAAAGACCTATGACCTCTGCGAAATGTTTATCGCCAACCACGACTACATGGAGCGCGCAGAGCTCACCGTACGCATGCACGGCGACAGCCAGTTCTCGCAAGGCGGCTCAGCAGGAGACGTACTCATCATCATGAAGAACCACGGCATCTGCCCCGAAGAAGCCATGCCGCTGCCTGGAACCATGCAGGGCGACTCGCTGGCCAATTTCAACGAGTTCTTCTCCGTGATGGAACCCTTCGTCGATGCCGTAGCGAAAAACAAGGCCAAGAAAATTTCCAGCCAGTGGAAGCCTGCCTTGCAGGGAATCATCGACGCTTATCTCGGCAAGGTACCCGAGTCGTTTGTTTACGAAGGCAAGACTTACACGCCGAAGACCTTCATGGCCAGCCTCGGCATCGACCTTGACGACTATGTGAGCATCACCAGCTACACCCACCATCCTTTCTACACCAAGTTTGCCGTAGAGGTACAGGACAACTGGCGATGGGACCAGAGCTATAACGTACCGATGGACGAGATGATGCGCATCATCGACAATGCCCTCGACAACGGATACACCATTGCCTGGGGCGGCGACGTGAGCGAGGAAGGCTTCACCCGCAAGGGACTCGGCATCCTCTACGACACCAAGGCCGCGCAGTCGCTCACTGGCAGCGATGCAGCCCGCTGGCTGAAACTCTCCACCACGGAAAAGAAGGAAAAGCTCGATTCGCTGGGCGTGGATGCTCCCGAGATTGTTCCTACCCAGCAGTTCCGCCAGGAAGGCTTCGACAACTGGGAACTGACCGATGACCACGGCATGCACATCTACGGCCTGGCCAAGGACCAGAACGGAAAAGAATACTATATGGTAAAGAATTCATGGGGAGAATACGGCGACTACAAGGGAACCTGGTACATGACCAAGGCCTTCGTAGCCGGAAAGACCATGGATTTCCTCATCAACAAGAATGCCATTCCCAAGGATATCCGCAAGAAATTGGGCATCTGAGCCCATAAGGCAATCAAGTATTAAGCAACAACCGCACATCGTCTTCACACGATAAGAGATGAGCGGAAACAACGAACGGAAGCAAGACTGCAAGCCAACGAATCGCCGTCACACTTCCGTTCGTTTTTTTCCAAAAGTAAGAAAGGGTATATTACGATATAAAACAGGCTCTATTACGCAGCAATAAAGCCTGCTTCACTCTGCAAGAAAGGCTATATTATTTGCCGGGACATCCCTTTCTGGCACACCAGACAACCTCCCATGCACATCAATGTAAGAAAAATATACGGTCAAATATTGGAAGTTTGAGAAAAAAGACATATATTTGCACGCAGAACGTGACGACGGAAGCCATCCGACATAACACCTTAGGATGAGAGGAGGATGCGGAAAACAACCGTCGTTCAGCAGAAAACCATTTATTAACCAAAAACACTCAGAAGTTATGAAAAAGCTATTGATTGCCGCTGTCACCCTCGTTATGGGCATGAGCATGATGTCTTGCAACAACGGCAGTGCACCTGCCAAGGGCGACGGAGCTGATTCCGCAGCAACAACAGAAAAAGTAGAGAAAGTAGAAAAGAAGGTAGACTTGGCCGAAGTCGTAGCCAAAGCCAAGGCAGAAGGTGCCAACTGGACCGTCGACGAGTGGAAGGCATCCTTCCGCGACGTGATAATCGGTTGCCTGCCGATGTTCAACTACATGAAGGATATGCAGGAAAAGATGAAAGCAGCTGAAGGTGGCGACGACGCAGCCAAGACAGCTGCCGCCCTCCAAGCCCTGGGCGACCTGGAAGCCAAGGCCAAAGAATTTGAGCCTATTGAAAAGCTGATGGGCGAATACGAGGAAATAGCCAAGAAGACAGCCAATGGTAAGGCTGTCATGGAGGACAAAGAATTCGAGGAACAACTGAAGAAAGAATTTGACCTCCCCGAAGACATGTAAGCACAAACCTTACAAGAACCCTGTGTCAGGCTACCATCATCCATAGCCTGACACTTTTTTGATGCCTCCCCCACCCGTCTGCCTGACATTCCGAACAGGTATAACGTAAAAAAAACAAAAAAACAAAGCCTCTTTTTTTGTATTTTGCGCAGTTCTTTGTAACTTTACAAACTGATTATATTGGGGTAGCGTGTCTCTATGCACAGGAGACCCCTTTCACGCGAGAGCCGGAAACCCGAGAAACAGAAGGTTTCTCCAGGCAAGAGCACCCTGATATTCTGCGTCGAAGAATATAAAAAATGATATAAATGCAACTTAAATGGAATTACAAACCACCGACATCCGAGGAACAGAAAGCAGCTGAGGAACTGGGCGAGAAGCTGACGATCAGCCCCGTGCTGGCCGCCATGCTCATCAAGCGTGGCATCACCACGGAGTCGGCGGCCAAGCGTTTCTTCCGTCCGCAGCTTGCCGACCTTATCAATCCCTTCCTGATGAAGGACATGGATTTAGCCGTCGACCGGCTGAACGACGCCATGGGGCGTAAAGAACGCATCTTGGTCTACGGCGACTACGATGTTGACGGCTGTACGGCCGTGGCACTCGTCTACAAATTCCTGCGTCAGTACTATTCCAACATCGACTACTACATCCCTGACCGCTACGACGAGGGTTACGGAGTGAGCCGGAAAGGAATCGACTACGCCAAGGAAACGGGAGTGAAACTGATTATCATCCTTGACTGCGGCATCAAGGCCATCGAGGAAATCACCTATGCCAAGAGCGTGGGCATTGACTTCATCATCTGCGACCACCATGTACCCGACGAGCAGATGCCACCAGCCGTGGCTATCCTCAATCCCAAGCGACCCGACGACACCTTCCCCTTCAAGGATCTCTGCGGATGCGGTGTGGGCTTCAAATTCATGCAGGCCTTCGCCAAAAACAACGGGATTCCCTTCTCGCGGCTCATCCCCCTGTTGGATTTCTGTGCCGTCAGCATCGCCGCCGACCTTGTTTCGGTGACCGACGAGAACCGCATCCTCGCCTTCCATGGCCTGAAACAGCTCAACCAGAACCCGAGCATCGGTCTGAAAGCCATCATCGACGTGTGTGGACTCAACGGACGCGAGCTCTCCATGAGCGACATCATCTTCAAGATAGGCCCCCGCATCAACGCGTCGGGACGCATGGAAAACGGGAAGGAAACCGTGGACCTGCTTGTGGAGCGCGACTTCAACAACGCCTTGGCTGCCGCCAAGCACATTGACAAGTACAACGAGCAACGCAAGGACGTAGACCGCCAAATGACCGAGGAAGCCAACCAGATTGTTGCACGTCTGGAGAGTCAGCGTCATCAGTCCAGCATCGTGCTTTACGATGAGAACTGGAAGAAAGGCGTTGTCGGAATCGTGGCCTCCCGTCTTACAGAAATCTACTTCCGTCCCACTGTTGTACTCACACGCGACGAGAACCTGGCCACAGGCTCAGCACGCAGCGTTGCCGGCTTTGACGTATATGCCGCCATCAAGAGCTGCCGCGACCTGCTCCTCAACTTCGGCGGACACACCTATGCGGCCGGACTCACCCTCCGATGGGACGATGTGGTGAAGTTCCGCAACCGATTCCAGCAGTATGTCGACGAGCACATACAGCCAGAACAGACTGAAGCCATGCTCGACATCGATGCTCGCATCGACTTCAAGGACATCACCAAGCGGTTCCACAATGACCTGAAACGCTTTGCGCCTTTTGGTCCCAGCAATCCGAAACCACTGTTCTGCACGGAGGGTGTCTACGATTTCGGAACCAGCAAGGTGGTAGGACGCGAGCAGGAGCACATCAAGCTCGAACTCATCGACTCCAAATCGAGCAACGTCATGAACGGCATCGCCTTCGGACAAAGTGCCTCGGCACGCTACATCAAGTCACGCCGCTCGTTCGATATCGCCTATACCATCGAAGACAACGTCTTCAAGCGCGGAACCATGCAGCTACAGATTGAGGCCATCCGCCCCACGGAGGAAGAGGAAACCGACGGGAGTTCTGCTCTCTAAATGATAAAGGACAGATGACAATGGAGGGAGACAGGAGACTGGAGGCAGGAGTTCAGCATCCAAACGCCCAAGATGCCCCAACACCCAAAAGGATGGAAAAGGAAGCTTTGGACGATAAGGGGTCGTCGTCAGTTACTGATTACCAATTTATTCTCAAACGCTATTGGGGCTACAACGGATTCCGCGGTATCCAGCGAGAAATCATCGAAAGCATCGCCTCTGGCAAAGACACGCTCGGACTCATGCCCACTGGCGGCGGAAAGTCCATTACCTTCCAAGTGCCCGCCATGGACGTGCATTGTCATCACCCCACTGATTTCCCTAATGAAGGATCAAGTTGACCACTTGCGCCAACGCGACATCAAAGCCTACGCCATCTACTCCGGCCTGTCACGCAGGGAAATCGTCACCATCCTCGAAAACTGCATCTACGGACAGGTAAAGTTTCTCTACGTCTCACCCGAACGCCTTTCATCCGAACTCTTCCAAATCAAACTCAAGAAGATCAACGTGAGTTTCATCACCGTCGACGAAGCCCACTGCATCAGTCAATGGGGCTATGATTTCCGACCCTCATATCTTGAAATAGCGAAGATCCGCGAACTGCTCGCCACCCGCAACAATCCCCCCGTCCTCGCCCTGACCGCCACGGCCACCCCATCCGTCGTTGACGACATCCAGGAACGTCTCCTTTTCAGCGCGAAGAATGTCTTCCGGATGAGCTTCGTGCGCAAAAACCTGACCTACGTCGTACGGACAGCTGCCGACAAGCAGGCTGAACTCATCCACATCCTCAAATCCATGAACAGCTGCGCCATTGTCTACACACGCTCCCGACAACGCACCAAAGAGATTGCACAACTCATCAACCAGCAGCTGCCACCGGCTCCCGGACAAACAGCCACAGCCACCTTCTATCACGCCGGACTTGAACCCGCCGTCAAAGACCAGCGGCAAGAGGCATGGCAACGGGGAGAAATTCCCGTAATGGTAGCCACCAACGCCTTTGGCATGGGCATCGACAAGGCCGACGTACGCCTCGTTGCCCACATGGACATCCCCAACTCTCTCGAAGCCTACTTCCAGGAAGCAGGTCGTGCAGGACGCGACGGACAACGCGCCTATGCCGTCCTACTCTATAACAACAGCGACGAAGCCCGCCTGCGCAAGCGCATCGACGACACCTTTCCACCCAAGGAATTCATCCAACAGGTCTACGAACAACTCGCCTACTTCTATCAGATAGGCGTAGGAAGCGGCCGCGGACACACCTTTGAGTTCAATGCCGACCGCTTCTGCATGACTTATCGGCACTTTCCCATTCGCGTCGATGCCGCCCTTCAATTGCTCCACCTCTCCGGATATATCCACTACGAGCCCTATCCCGACACGGCAGCACGCCTCCGGTTCCTGCTCACACGCAACGACCTCTACCGTCTTGAAGAAGGAACGGCCGAGGAAACAGCTGTCATTACGGCCCTGCTACGCACTTATGGCGGCCTCTTCGTTGACTATGCCTATATTGATGAGAGCTATATAGCACAAGAAGCAGGGCTCGACCGCATGACGACCTACCAGACCCTGAAAGCCCTGCACAACAGGCACATCCTCGATTTCATCCCCCGAAAAGCCATTCCCCTCATCACATACACCCGCGACCGCGAGGACGGAAAGAACATCATCATCCCCAGCCACGTCTACGAGCAACGCCGTGCGCAGTTCCAACGCCGCATAGAAGCCGTCATCAACTATGCAGCCAACGACCAACAGTGCCGTAGCCGGCAGCTCGTGGCCTACTTCGGAGAGGAAAATACCGACGACTGCGGACATTGTGACGTATGTCTCGCCAACGGTCATCATCGCAAGGAAGAGAAACAGCACGAAGCCGAAGCCCGACGCGAAATCCTACAACTCCTTGCCGACAAGCAGCCTCACCATATCAGCGAGCTGCAACAGGTCTGTGCTGACACGCCCCACCTTGATGCAGCCCTCCACGAACTCCTTGCTGAGGAATGCCTACAAATAGAAGGCAGCTTCATCTACCGGCGATAAGCCTATTCTGAAGTCTGCTTGCCAAATATCCAATCCCACCATAGGCTAAAATCTCTCTTATATCGGGAACTCCACCTTTTTCGTCTGCTCTTGGAAATGGCAGAGTCATTTCATCACATACCCTTATGCCGCAAGCAATGTCACGATATATTGCTATCCGATAAAAGTCTAAAGACTGTCCTTTTCCTCATTTTTTTTGCTTGATTTCTGGTGGTTTTTGAAGATACTTACATTTATAACGATTATTTTTAGTAAATTTGTAGTCAAATAACAGAATTCCATCATGGCAAAGTTAAATCGTATAAGAGTAGTTCTCGCAGAACGTGACTTGAACAATAAGTGGCTGTCCGAGAAACTCGGCAAGGATTCTGCTACTATATCCAAGTGGGTAACCAATACAACCCAGCCCAGCCTTGAAACTCTCATTGCAATAGCCAATGCACTTGAAGTACCAGTACAAGCATTGGTGAGACAGGAAGAATTCAATCAAGAGATATAAGTCGAATCAAATAACAAAGAAACGATATGGAAGAAGAGTTGGTTCCAATCCAGGAAAAAGCCTATAATGAATTACTGCTACAGGCCGTAGCAGTAATAGAACATGCACGCATCAAAGTGGCTCGCCACATTGCCGCCACAGCGAGCAATACCTATTGGGAGATTGGTAAACTGCTCCATGAGAAAAAACTAAAAAGTAAGCATGGAAGTGGTGTCGTCAAACGGCTTTCTGTAGATTTGAAAGAGCGGTATCCCGATATGGGATTGTCGCCCCGTCAGTTGTGGAACATGAAGTCTTTCTACGTTCGCTACATGGACTGTGATGAAAAACTGCTACGGAGCGTAGCACTTTTGCCTTGGTCGCAGAATTTGCTGTTGCTAAGTAAGGATTTAAGTGATGTAGATACACTTTACTATGCCCAAGAGAGCATTGCTAAAGGATGGAATCGTGATCTGCTCCTAAATGCCATAAAGTTGAGAATGCACGAGACTTATCCTGTTGAACCGTCTGACAACAACTTTGAGTCTACACTTCCAGCCGAGCAGTCGCAGTATGCCAACGAAGTTTTCCATAGCACCTATAATCTCGGTTTCCTCTGTGTCACCAAACCAATTCTGGAACTGGAGTTGGAAAACAGACTTGTCGAGAAGATAAAGTTGTTCCTGCTGGAGTTGGGCAAGGGCTTCACCTTTATCGGCAATCAGCACACCATAGAATACAATGGAAAGGAGAGTCGCGTCGATATGCTATTCTTCCACAGAGGGCTTCGCTGTCTCGTGGCTATCGATTTAAAAATTGGAAAGTTCATTCCAGAATACGCAGGAAAGATGAACTATTACCTCTCCCTTCTCGACCGCACAGAGCGTCAGAATGGTGAGAACCCATCCGTTGGCATCATCCTTTGCGCAGAAAAAGACCAACTGGATGTGGAACTAGCACTTGAAGGAATGACAAAGCCTATTGGAGTTGCAGACTACCAGCTCATCATCCCCAAAGAAGAATTACAAAAAGCCATTGCCGCAGAAATCCAATCGTTCGAAGAGGAACATGCAGAGGACAAAATGAATGATGGGCAAAAAGGGCAACAATGAAAACTCCCAAAACAGAAAGAATAGTTCCTGTCATTGAGAAAAGGCTCCACCAAGTTGGTGAGAATATTCAACGACTCGTATCAAAATCCTATAGTAAAAAAGGAGTGGCACTTCCATGACTAGTTATTTTTTAACTAGAGCTAAGTAGTAATAAAATTATGGCAAACTTTTTGAGCAGAATATTTAGATTTGGCAAAACGCGAAATTTGGAGGCATACAATGCTCCCGAACTAGTTCAACTATGTCAATTCGAGAAACGCATAGATGCCTTGCTCAAAAAGGATAGCTACATTGCCAGAAGTGACTACAAAGACCTTATAGATGGGAGTGCACATTTGTATGCACAATTTAAGGTGCTGAGTGATTGCAATACATTGAAGTACTTCTGCCGAGATAATAGTGTTGAGAATGAACGCATTATCAGTTTTTTGTCTTTATATGAAGATCTTCTGAAAGCAGAGAATTCAGCAACCATAAATGCACACAATGAAAAGTTCTTATCTAACCATTTAGCTTCTGAGAAATCATATCTTGATGGAATTCTTTCAGAGGTAGACCCTAACATAAAATTGGATGAAGAACAGCGTAAAGTGGTTCTGTCGGATGAAGACTATACACTTGTAATTGCAGGTGCAGGAGCAGGAAAGACAACCACGGTTTCTGCAAAAGTGAAATACCTTGTAGAGCGTAAAGGAATCCGACCAGATCAAATTCTCGTCATCTCATTTACGAACAAAGCCGTGGGCGAACTACAGGAAAAAATCAACAAAACACTGAAAATAGATTGCCCTGTAACTACATTCCACAAGACAGGTTATGCTATTCGCCATAAACAAGAAAAAGAAGAACGCGTAAGAATCGTTACAGAAGGCTACATGTTCAATGTTGTGAACGACTATCTCAAACACAATATTC
>CAMHEA010000015.1 GCA_946184025.1 uncultured Prevotella sp. | reverse complement strand
TGAGGCTCTACGCTCTACACGACTGCCGTATCACTCGAAATGTCGGATGAACCATCTTTATGACGTTGCCGCCTGTGCGTCTGACGGACGGATGCCTTCCGGGCTTAGTCCTTGACGATGACGAGCGAGTAGTTTTTCTTGCCTTTCTGTACCAGCAGATACTTGCCGTCGATGAGGTCTTCGGCTGTCACGGTTTGGTCGAAGGCAATCAGTTTTTCCTTGTTCAGGCTGACACCGCCGCCTTTGACGAGCTTGCGCATCTCGCTTTTGCTGGGGAAGATGTCCATGCCTTCCTGGTTGAAGAGGTCTACGGCGGGCTGGCCGAGCTGGTCGCGCGACACTTCGTAGCGTGGCACGCCGTTGAACACGTCGAGGAAGGTCTGCTCGTCGAGCTTCAGCAGGCTCTCCTTGGTGGACTTTCCGAAGAGGATGTTGCTGGCTTCGACAGCCATCTCATAGTCTTCGCGCGAGTGAACCATCACGGTCACCTCCTCGGCCAGGCGCTTCTGCAAGGTGCGGCGGCCGGGATCCTGCTGGTGTTCGGCAATGAGTGCGTCGATGACATCCTTCTCCAGACTGGTGAATATCTTGATATATTTCTCTGCCTCCACGTCGCTCACGTTCAGCCAGAACTGGTAGAACTGATAGGGGGAGGTGCGGTTGCGGTCGAGCCATACGTTGCCGCTCTCGGTCTTGCCGAATTTCTTGCCGTCGCTCTTGGTGATGAGCGGGCAGGTGAGGGCGAAGGCCTCGGCTTCGTTGCCCAGGGTGCGGCGTATGAGCTCCGTTCCGGTGGTCATGTTGCCCCACTGGTCGTTGCCGCCGAGCTGCAGGCGCACGCCTTTGTGCTGATACAGGTACAGGAAGTCGTAGCCTTGCAGCAGCTGGTAGGTGAATTCGGTGAAGGAGAGACCGTCGCGGGCGGTGCCGTTGAGGCGCTGCTGCACGCTTTCCTTGGCCATCATGTAGTTGACGGTGATGTGCTTGCCCACCTCGCGGGCAAAGTCAAGGAAGGTGAAGTCCTTCATCCAGTCGTAGTTGTTGACCATCTCGGCGGCGTTCTCGTCCTGGCTGTCAAAGTCGAGGAACTTGGCCACCTGACGCTTGATGCACTCTTGGTTGTGATAGAGGGTCTCATTGTTGAGCAGGTTGCGCTCCTGGCTCTTTCCCGACGGGTCGCCGATCATGCCGGTGGCTCCGCCGACGAGGATAATGGGCTTGTGGCCGCAACGCTGCAGGTGTCGCAGCATCATGATTCCACAAAGGTGGCCGATGTGGAGGGAGTCGGCTGTCGGGTCAGTGCCCAAGTATGCCGTCACCATCTCCTTTTGCAGGAATTCCTCGGTACCCGGCATCACCTGTGCCAGCATACCGCGCCACTTGAGTTCTTCAACAAAATTCTTCTTCATTGTCTTACAATGGGATGTTGTTTATCGTATGTGTAATGTTATCGGAGCCTCGCCTGGAGGGCTGCTTACGGTACGGGGTCATAGCCCGAACCTCCCCAGGGATGGCATTTGAGTATCCGCTTGACGGCCAGCAGGAGTCCGCGGAAGGGACCGTGCTTCTCAATGGCCTGCCGTGCATACTCCGAACAGGTGGGAGTGAAGCGGCACGAGGGCGGCGTGAAGGGAGATACGGCCGTCTGATAGGCTCTGATGAGCAGAATCATGGCCTTGCCGAGCCAGCGGAGCAGTGTCTTGAGGATGGACCGGAGGGTGTTCATAGGCGTTCTCCTATCCGTTCGAGCAGGTTTCTCACCCGTTTGTCCACCGTCTCCGTTGTGTGCAGCCGGTCGTCGAGCCAGATGAAGGCCACGGCCAAGCCGCGTTCGGGTGTGCCGGACAGTCGGTCGAGAAGCATCTGCCTGTGGTGGCGGTAGGCTTCACGCACCTGCCGCTTCACGCGGTTGCGTTCTACGGCGTGTCTGAGGCATCGCTTCGGTACGCTGATCAGTATCTGCACTACCGGCTGAGCCTCGTCGCGCTCTGTTTCCAGATAGACGGCTCGCAAGGGATATGCGGCCAGGGAACGGCTGTGTCCTCCTCCAAAGAGCTTCTCAATCAGTTTTCTGCTGCATATCCGCTCTTCCTTACCGAATGTAAGTGTCGCAGACTCCATCCTTCCACCTTTTTTATATATATAGTGCGTGTTTTCGCTATTTTTTCTTGTGCTTGGCAAGATAGGCCCGCAGTGCGCCGGTCATCGAAGGATACTCCTTGGAAGGTGCTTCGATGTCCAGACGGAGTCCCTGTTCCACCACGGCCTTGGCCGTAGCGGGTCCGAACGTGCCGATGACGATGTCGCCTTGCTCAAAGCCCGGGAAGTTTTCGCCCAGTGCCTTCACGCCGGTAGGACTTGAGAAGATAAGCATGTCGTAGTCAAAGGTCTTCTTTTCTTCCTCCGTGAAGTCGTTGCTCACCGTTCTATACATGGTACACTCCGTGTGCTGGAGTTTCTTGGCATCCAGCAGGAGCTTGATGGAGTCGTTGGCTGCGCTGCTCAGGGGCACCAGATATTTCTCGTTCTTGTGCTTAACCATTGTAGGCACCAGGTCGTCGACCTTTCCTGTCGTTCCAAAGAACACCTTGCGCTTGCGATACTGCACATACTTCTGGATGTAAAGGGCAACCTGCTCGGTCACGCAGAAGTATTTCATGTCTTCGGGGATGGTCAGCCGCATTTCTTTGGCCAACCGGAAGAAGTTGTCTATGGCATGCCGCGAGGTGAAAACAATGGCAGTATGCTCCAAGATAGCAACCTTCTGCTGGCGGAACTCCTTGGACGTGAGTCCTTCGACCTTGAAGAAAGGGCGGAAGATGAATGTTACGCCAAATTCTTTCTCCAGATCAAAGTAGGGAGATTTCTCGCTGGTAGGTCTAGGTTGCGATATCAAGATTTTCTTAATCATCTTTTGTCCTAATAATTTATGTATAAAACGTTGTCTGCCAAAGCTAAAACACCAAACAGTGCAGCCACAGGCATCAGTTCGAGGGCACAAAAGTACAAAATATTTTGCAAACAAAAGGCCGCTTTCTTAAAAAAGATACGGAAACATTTATAAAATGACAGTATTTTAACTGAAATGACAACAAAAAGCGTGTAATATAGTGAATAAATGAAAGAAACGTCGAAATAGACAGCCAGCAAAAGCAGGGGGAAGAGCAGTACGCCTTCCGCGGTGGTGAGGAAAAGCCATGTGTGCCACCACTGTTCGTTTTTTTTACGCTCGAAGAATACCCAGTTCACTGCCGTGTAGAGGATTCCTTTCAGCAGGAAATAGGCGACAAACGCGGCAAAAAAGGCACCCAGAAGAAGCCAGCGGCCCGTGGCTGTACCGTCGAGAATGCCCAGCTGGCTACCGAAAAGGAAACTGCCGAGGGTCAACACGAGTGATACTTGCAGCATGAGCAGGTATTGCAGGCGGATGGAACCGACCGGAACGCCGCCGTCGGCTACGCGACGGGGCATGTGGAAGAAGTTCTTGGCTTGGCGGAGGATGAATTCCCGTGAGCCGGAGAGGGCCACCAGGCCGATGATGAACGTGCAGAGGAGCCCTATCGTAACAACATTGTCCCGGCTGACGAGGTAGGGAACTGTCTCGCCGGCCACTCCCTGCTGCCCGTTTCCGCGGCAGAGATGGAAGTAAGGGGTTCCGGCGAAGGGACCTTCTTCATAGAACGGCCTGATAGTCAAGGCTCCTTGGCCCTTCGCAGGTAGCAGTACGCTGGTCGTGTCGGCCATCGTCACGCTGTCTGTCCTGATACTGTCTCCTGTCAGCAACATTCCTTTCGCAGTCTAAAGACCGAATGCCTGACGGATTTCTGCTACCCGGTCGAGTTTCTCCCAGGTGAAAAGCTCCACCTGCATGGTCTTCGTTTCGTGATAGTGGCTGGTGAACGTCTTCTCCACCACTTCGTTCTTACGCCCCATGTGGCCATAGGAAGCGGTCTCCAGATACATGGGCTGGCGGAGTTTCAGCATCCGTTCGATGGCTTTCGGACGGAGGTCGAAGAGTTTCTTCACCTTGTCGGCAATCTCGCCGTCGCTCAGTGCCACGCGGCTGCGGCCGTAGGTGTTCACATAGACGCTCACAGGCTCGGCCACGCCAATGGCATAGGCCAGCTGTACAAGCATTTCGTCGGCCACGCCGGCGGCTACCATGTTCTTGGCGATGTAGCGTGCGGCATAGGCTGCGCTGCGGTCAACCTTCGACGAGTCTTTGCCCGAGAAGGCACCGCCGCCGTGTGCACCCTTGCCTCCATAGGTGTCGACGATGATTTTGCGTCCGGTGAGACCCGTGTCGCCGTGCGGCCCGCCGATGACAAACTTCCCTGTGGGGTTCACAAAGTATTTTACGTCACCTTTGAACAGGCTCAGCACCTTCTCGGAGAGCTGCGCCTGGACGCGCGGCATGAGGATCTGGCGTACGTCTTCTTCGATCTTGGCCAGCATCTTCTTCTCGTCGGCATCGAAATCGTCGTGCTGTGTCGACACGACGATGGTGTCGATGCGCTGCGGAATGTTGTCGTCGGAATATTCTACCGTCACCTGGCTCTTCGCGTCGGGGCGCAGATAGGTCATCGTCTGGCCTTCCTTGCGGATGTCGGCCAGCGTCTGCATGATGAGATGAGACAGATGGAGCGACACCGGCATGTATGAGTCGGTCTCCACCGTGGCATAGCCGAACATCATTCCCTGGTCGCCGGCACCTTGGTTCTCCTCCTCTTCGCGGTCCACGCCGCGGTTGATGTCGTCGCTCTGCTCGTGGATGGCAGTGAGAATTCCGCACGAATCGCCGTCAAACTGGTATTCCGATTTCGTGTATCCAATCTTCTTGATGGTCTTGCGGGCTATGGTTTGCAAGTCTATGTAGGCTTCTGAGCGCACTTCGCCCATGATGACCACTTGCCCGGTGGTTACAAACGACTCGATGGCCGTACGCGCCTTGTCGTCGTAGGCCAGAAACTGATCCAGCAGGGCATCGCTGATCTGGTCGGCCACCTTGTCGGGATGGCCTTCTGATACGGACTCCGATGTGAAGAGATATGGCATAGTTACTTTAACTTTTTATAATACGTTTGAAACTGCAAAGGTACTGCAACTTGGGCTGACTACAAAATATTGCCGGAAGTTTTTAGGATTTTTATTATTGTGGGGGTGGCCGTTTCCCGTACTTTTTCCCTTAGCGGGATGAAATAGCCTCGCTCGTAACCCGCTGAGCCTCAATGGTTTGGCAAAACGAATTTGGCCGTGAGAATTTTTAATTTATTTTTTCAGAATTAATAAATTAAAAATTCTCGCGACTGTGGCACTTTCGGAGAACGGGTGAGGCTGAGCGGCAGAAAGAGTGGGGCTGAATGGCAGGAAGAGTGAAGGGTGAAACGGAAAGGATGGGGATGGAAGGCCATCTGTCGAGGGCTGTCGGGTGCGGGAACCGGAGGGTTGCCGGCGAGTGAGTGAAATGGGAAACGCCGGGGGATTGCCTTTGCTGGGTTGCGGACAAAAAAGAAACCTGCCCGCTGATTCCTTCGGGGGAATCGGCGGGCAGGCTCCTTGATGTTTCGCGATGTCGCGTTTGGATTATTCCTTGGGCAGCATCACTACCTCAATGTGGTTGCCGCTGTCGACGAGTGTCTTCAGGAAGGCGGCGATTTTCTCCGGTGTGATGGCCTTGATGAGGTCGGCCTTTCCGTTGTGGAGGTCCACTCCCGTCCAGATGTACTCATCTATAATGTCCATCCAGTGTCCGTTCTCCTTGGCTTCTTCGTCGGCCTGCTTCAGCATGGTTTCCTTGACTTTGTCAACCTTGTCTGCATCGACCTTGATGGTGTTGTCGGCCATGCCTTTTGCCAGCAGGTCGAGTGCCAGCTGTGCCTTGGTGGGATCCATGGGGCAGTAGGCTTGTATCATCATCTTCACCTGTTCGCCGCTTCGGCGCAGTCCGCCTGCAGCACCGACGGAGTAGGCAGCGCTGGCATCTTCGCGGATGTCCTTCAGGTAAACCATGGAGAGCACCTGTGCGGCCGCGTCGACCATGATGCTGTTCTCCAGCGTATAGGGCACGGGTGCGTGCCAGATGTCGAAGGCAGTGGCTTTGGGCGACTGCATTTCGCGATAGAAGGTGTTCTGTATTTGTCCTTCTGCCATGTCGGGCACGGGTGTCCAGTTGCTGGTGGGCTTCTTCTTGCTGGGCAGCGAGGCGATGTAGCGTTCGATGAGGGGCAGCAGGGTGGCTTCATCGTAGTTGCCCACGAAGTAGAACACATAGTCTGCGGCATTGGCCATGCGTTCGCGGGCCATGTCTATCATTCGTTGCTGGGAGGCTGCGGCCACGTCTTCTACGGCCAGGGGCGCAAAGCGCGGGTCGTGGGCGTAGAGTGTGGTCTGGAGTGAGTCGCTGAAGGCTGATTCCGGGCTGAGGTCTTTGTTCTTGAGCATCAGTTCCACCTGCGACATCATGGTGTTGTAAGCCTCGGCATCGGCCTTGAGGGCGGTGAAGTGGAGGTAGATGAGTTGCATTTCCGTCTCCAGGTCTTTCGGCACGCAGTTGCCGCCGAGCATGGTATAGTAGTTGCCCATGGTGAGGGTCACGCCCACCTGCTTGCCGTAGAGGGCCTTGGTCAGCTCGTTGTTGGTGAAGTTGCCCAGTCCGCAGGCGTTCACGCCGGAGTCGAAGAGCTTCAGTGTGGAATAGTCGGCGGCACCATAGGCACCCTTTCCGCCTTTGGCTGCGGCCTGGAACTGGATTTCGTTCTCCTTGAAGTCAGTCTTCTTCAGTATGACGCGGGCACCGTTGCTCAGTGTCAGTTCCTTGAATCCCAGCTGCTTGTTCTCTGTCGTCTTCTTGATCTTGCCTTTCTTCGGCATGGCTTCGGGCAGGATGAGCGGCTCGTCCTTTACGTTGTCGACATAAGCCTCTATCGTTTCGCTGCGAACGCCCTTGATGGCCTCGGCCAGTGAGGCTTCGGAAGGATAGGTCTTGCCTTCTTTCTCCTGCACGAAGAGGTAGACGACGAGGTTTTTGTCGCTATCGCTGATGAGTTCCTTGGCGTACATGTTCACAATGTCAAGGCTGATGGCGGGGACTATCATGTCCTTCATGATCTGGTATTCGTCTTCCACCGACGGAATGGGCTCGTTGTCGAGGAAGTGATCGCGATACATGTCGCCAAACTCCGCATTCTTGATGCGATTGCGGTTCTCGTAGCGTTTTTCCAGGCGACTCAGGTATTCTTCCTTGCTACGGTCGAACTCTGACTGGGTGAATCCGTACTGGCGAACGCGCTGTGCTTCACGATAGAGGGCGGCCAGTGTCTCTTGCTCCCGGCCTTCCTTGGCGATGCCGGTCACGTCAAACGCGTCCATTGTCTTTGACAACAGATAGTGTCCGTCGCTGGCATAGCCGCTCGCGAAGGGGCAGTCGGCTTTGAGGGCTGCGTCGGAGATGCGCTGGTTGAACATCATTCCGATGAGGTCTTTCACATAGACATCGGGCAGGTAGGCCATGGACGACTTCATTTCTGTGGGCACCGGGTCGTGCTTCATGGCCAGGCAGACGATGCCGTACTGTTGTTCCTTGTCCTTCTCGACGACATAGATGGGTTCTTCGTTGTCGCCTACGAGTTCGTCAACGACCTTTGCGGCATCTGCGGGAACGACGACGTCCTTCCACAGGTCTTTGATGACCTGCTCGATGTGGTCTACGTTCACGTCGCCAACGACGATGATGGCCTGGTTGTCGGGCCGATACCACTTCTTATAGTAGTCGCGCAGCACTTGATGGGGGAAGTTGTCCACGATTTCCATCAGTCCGATGGGCATGCGGTGGCCGTATTTCGAGTTGGGATAGAGCTGGGGCAGTGCGGTCTGGAGCATGCGCTGCATGGGGCCTTCGCCCAACTGCCACTCCTGGTGGATGACACCGCGCTCCTTGTCGATTTCTTTGCCGTCGAGGGTGAGGCCCGTCGACCAGTCTTTCAGGATGAGCACACACGAGTCGAGGGCTTCGGCGCGCTTCGTGGGTACGTCGCAGATGCGGTAGACGGTCTGGTCTATCGACGTGTAGGCGTTCAGGTCGCTGCCGAACTCTACGCCCAGCGAACGGGTGTATTCCAACAATGTAGAGTCGGGGAAGTGTTCGGAGCCGTTGAAAGCCATGTGTTCCAGGAAGTGGGCGAGTCCGCGCTGGTCGTCGTTCTCCTGTATGGAACCCACGCGCTGGGCAATGTAGAAGTTTGCCACATTCTCCGGCCACTCGTTGTGACGGATGTAGTAGGTCAGTCCGTTGTCAAGTTTGCCGATGCGTACGGCTCCGTCGACGGGAATCTCAGGCATCTGCATGTCCGTCTGTGCCGTCACAGCGGCAGCTGCGAACAACATTGCCGACAAGAAAATCTTTCTTAGTTTCATCATTGCTATTCTGTTTATGATATTGATTGATTCATCAGACTTTTCGCTATTAAATAGGTAAGTTGTGCCACAAAGGTAAACAAATAACCACATACGCCGAATCATTTTTCACATTTTAACACTCTCAGCCTTTGCCGTGCTCCTTTGGCGCGTACATCTATGCAGAAAGAAAGGCTGCTTGACGTCGGACGCGTTTCAGGCAATCCTTCCTTGTCGGGCCGAGCAACGGTTTGGCAGACGGATTCGGCATCCTACCTGGTTTCATTGTCCATTTCCTGTACTGGAATCGGGGATGGCTTCCCGGAGGATCTGGCGTACTGGATGTTGCGGGGATGATGGTTGAGAATCTCGGAACGCAAGGTGGAGGTGTCGATGTGGGTGTAGATTTCGGTGGTGCCGATGCTTTCGTGGCCCAGCATGGCTTGGATGGCACGCAGGTCGGCTCCGCCTTCGAGCAGAGCCGTTGCAAACGAGTGGCGGAGGGTGTGCGGAGAGATGGTCTTCTGGAGGCCGGCGCGCTCGGCACATTGCTTAATCATAATGAGAATCATGGTGCGCGTGAGGTGGGCTCCGCGTCGGTTGAGGAACACATAGTCTTCTTCACCGGGCTTGATGGACATCTGCTGGCGGTCGGAGAACCACCATCCGAGTTCCTCGATGGCACGGCTGGAGATGGGTACAAGCCGCTCCTTGGCTCCTTTGCCCAATATGCGTACGAAGTGTTCGTCGAGATAGAGGTTGGAGAGCTTCAGGTGGGTCAGCTCCGAGACGCGAAGGCCACAGGAGAAAAGCACTTCGATAATGGCACTGTTGCGGTGTCCTTCCCATTTGGTACGGTCGATGGATGCCTTCAGCATATCCACTTCTGCGGTGCTGAGCACTTCCGGCAGGTGTTCGGGCTGTTTGGGCGACTCCAGAAGCTCCGTCGGATCGTCGCTCATGTATCCGTCGAGGACCAAAAAACGATAGAAAGAGCGCACACCGCAAAGGATGCGGGCCTGAGAACGGGCACCGATGCCGATGTCGGCCAGCGTAGCCGAGAAGTGTTCCAGGTCGGCCAGCACCACGTCTGTGGGTTCCTTGCCTTCCGAATGCAGATAGTTCAGCAGCTTGTCAAGGTCATACATGTAGGCATCGAGCGTATTGGCGGAATAACCGCGCTCCAGTTTCAGGTAGCGGTGGTACTGCTTTGCCAGATATGTTGCACTTTTCTTTGCCATGTCCTGCCTTTTTCGTATATTTGTCGGCAAAAATAATAAAAAATATCCGAACAGCCAACATCCCGGCACATGATAGCTGGAGAAAAAGACAGCCACAGAGCCGCAGGCCATACGGACAAGAAGACATCAACCGCAACGTTATGAAAATACTGATCATCAACGGTCCGAACCTCAACCTATTGGGGACGCGTGAGCCTCACATCTACGGCAACCGCAACATGGACACTTACATGGAAGAACTGCGCAACGCCTGTCCGCAGGTAGAGCTGGAATATTTCCAGAGCAACATTGAAGGCGTGCTCATCGACAAGATGCAGGAGGTGGGATTCAGCTACGACGGCATCGTACTCAATGCCGGTGCCTATACGCATACGTCGGTGGCGTTGCTCGACTGCATCCGCTCGCTTCGCACACCGGTCGTAGAGGTGCATATTTCTAATGTACACGCACGCGAGGAATTCCGCAACCACTCCATGATTTCGGCTGGCTGTGTCGGTGTGATAGCCGGTTTCGGCCTCGACAGCTATCGTCTGGCCGTGGAAGCGTTGGTGAGATCCGGACAAAAGAAATAGGTTCAAGGCTTTGGAAGACAAACGCTTGGAGGAGTATATTACCTCACACATCGCGCCGGAGGGCGACTATCTCTATCGGCTGTGGCGTGCCACGAATGTGCATCTGCTTCACGGACGCATGGCCTCGGGTCATCTGCAAGGCCGTCTGCTGAAGATGCTCGTCACGATGATACGTCCGCAGTATATCCTTGAGGTAGGAACCTTTAGTGGCTATAGTGCCATCTGCATGGCTGAAGGGCTTGCCGAGAATTCGCGCCTTGCCCCTTCTCCATCCCGTCCCCGCCTCTTCACCTTTGAAATCAACGACGAGCAGGAAGACTTCACGCGCCCTTGGATTGAAAACTCGCCCGTAGCCGAGTTCATCGACTTCCGTATCGGCAACGCCATCCAAGAGGCACCGAAGCTCGGGAAGACTTTCGACATGGCATTCATTGATGGTGACAAGCGTACCTACGTCGAAACCTACGAAGCCGTCCTCCCGCTGCTCAACCGGGGAGCCTTCCTCCTGGCCGACAACACCCTTTGGGATGGCCATGTGAGTGATCCTGCCTACGACCGCGACCCGCAGACCCTCGGCATCCGAAGCTTCAACGACCTCCTTGCCGGCGACGCTCGCGTCGAAACCGTCATCCTTCCCATCCGCGACGGACTCACCATGGTGCGGAAGAAATAGAAAAAACACCCCTTTTCCTTTGCGTTGTCCCCGCTTAATCGTACCTTTGCACACACAATAAAGACATAGAACCATGCAAGAAACAAGACAGAACAGAATAGCCAGACTGCTACAGAAGGAGCTGGCAGAGATCTTCCAAAGCCAGACGCGGATGATGCACGGCGTGATGGTGAGCGTCACCCGGGCCAAGGTGTCGCCCGACCTGAGCATCTGCACCGCCTACCTCAGCATCTTTCCCAGCAACCGCGCTGAGGAACTGATGGAGAACATCAACGAAAACGTGAAGTCTATCCGTTACGAACTGGGTACACGCATCCGCAACCAGGTGCGCATCATACCCGAACTGCGCTTCTTCATCGACGATTCGTTGGATTATATCGAGCACATCGACGAACTTTTAAAGAAGTGATTGCGTAACTTCCGGCCTCAACATGTCCTTTCCCTTCTACATAGCATGCCGTTATCTCTTCTCAAAGAAGAGTACCCACGCCATCAACATCATCAGTGCCATATCCGCCATCGGCGTAGCCGTGGCCACCATGGCCATGGTGGTGGTGCTCAGCGGCTTCAACGGATTCTCCGACCTCGTGGCCAGCTTCTTCACCGCGTTCGACCCGCAGCTGAAGGTGGTTCCGGCCACAGGCAAGACGGCTCCGAGCGACGACCCGTTGCTGACGAAGGTGCGCCAGCTGAAGGACGTAGAAGTGGCCATGGAGTGCGTGGAGGACCAGGCGATGGCCGTCTACCGCGACAAACAGGCGATGGTGACCGTCAAGGGAGTGGAAGACTGCTTCGACTCACTGACAAACATCCGGTCCATCCTCTATGGCGACGGCGACTACACGCTCCATGCGGCCAACTTGCAATACGGAATCATCGGCATACGGTTGGCCCAAGACTTGGGGACGGGGGCCCGATGGAGCGACTACATGCGCATCTACGCCCCGCAACGGGAAGGGCAGCTCGACATGGGCAATCCCGAGGCAGGCTTCACGGCCGACTCGCTGCTGTCGCCCGGAGTCATCTTCCAGGTGAAGCAAGGCAAATACGACAAAGGATACATCGTCACGAGCATTGCCTTTGCACGCAACCTGTTCAACAGACAAGGTGAACTGAGCGCGCTGGAACTGCGGATGAAGCCCGGCGTGGACATCGGACGAGCCCAAAAAGCCATACAGGCCATCGTCGGCGACCGGTACAAGGTCATAGACCGCTACGAACAGCAGGCCGACACGTTTCAGATCATGCAGATCGAGAAACTTTTCGCCTATGTCTTTCTCACTTTCATCCTCCTTGTGGCCTGTTTCAACATCGTCGGATCGCTTTCCATGCTCATTATCGACAAGAAGGACGACGTGCAGACGCTTCGCAACCTCGGAGCGACCAATCGTCAGATCCAGCAGATATTCCTTCTGGAGGGCAGGATGATTTCACTCGCCGGCGCATTCATCGGCATCCTGCTCGGACTGTTGCTCTGCTGGCTGCAACAGACGTTCGGCCTGGTGCGGCTGGGCGATTCCAGCGGCAGCTTCGTGGTCGATGCCTATCCCATCAGCGTCCATCCCTGGGACATTGTGCTGATTTTCCTCACAGTCATCATCGTCGGCTGGCTCGCCGTGTGGTATCCCGTGCGCAGCATCAGCCGACGCATCACCAACGACTAAAGTACCCTTGGTAACCCGTTGAGCCTCAGAGAGTTATCGGAATGGCTTTGGTCGTGAGAATTTTTAATTTATTTTTTCTCAAAAAATAATTTATTAATTCTCAAAAAATAAATTAAAAATTGTCGCGACTATGGCACTTTCGTAAAATGGCCGTGGCACTTTTGGGGAATGGCTGTAGTATTTTCAGAAAAAGACGGAGGTATTTTCGGAAAATGAATGTGGTGCTTTCGGACGAAGAGCAAGACTGGCTGTGCTTGCTGGTGCGGTGTTTCAGGGGTGGAATACATCTTCCTTTCGGGACCGCTGCCGGATGTCTTGCGGGTTAATAGTTGTCTAATATCTGTTGGCGGCGTTCCGCTTCGGTTGCCTTGTGGCTTTTCGGAAAGAGCAGGTCAATGCCCAAAGCCACGAGAGCGAGGAGGTCGAAGTTGGCGGGTGGGGCTTGCTGCATCTGCATCTCCTTGGCGTTGTAGGCGGCAAGGCGGTCTTTGTTGCCGCGTTTCCCCCATACTACGACCTCGTTGAGCATTTCTCCGGAGGGCAGGAGATAGACCGTGGAGTCTATTTCCTCCACGTTGACGGGACGGCTCATGTACTTCCGATGGGAGAAGGTGACGCAGCCCGAGTCGATTGGCAGTTCGAATCGGCCTGCCCAGTCGGTGGTCACCTTCAGTCCGTGCTTCCCGTAGATGATGACATCGCGCAGGGGCACGTTTGTTTCCAAATCGCGCACCACGCCCCGTTTCTGTGCTGCCAACTGAAAGGGCACCAGCAGGAGCATCATCAGCATCCAAATTCTTTCCCTTTGTTTGTTCATTCTCCGATGAAATGGTCGTTTTTCGTTGTATTTCGCTGATTTTTTGTTTTCTGGCTATTCCCGTTTTGCGACCCGTTCGCATGGCAAAAGTAGTGGGTTTCGGGCGAAAAGACCGTGTAAAGGATGAATAATTAGGAACTATTAAGGTAGCTTAGGCTTTTTGTTAATGTCTTTTAGCGGTTCCACCTTATTATATATGCTATGCCGGTTTTAACATTTTGAAAAGAAGCCGATGCCGGACAACGAATGGCATGGAACGGTCTGGGATGGGGATAGGGTATGGAAAAGGCGTGGAAGAGGAGTCTTCCACGCCTTTGATGGTAATAAGTGGCTGTCGCCTTGGCCTATCCCACCTGCGAACCGGGTTTCACCGGCTTGACGACGGTGGTCACACTGAGGCTCTCGTCGGCATCAACAGCCGAGAGAATCATGCCCTGGCTCTCGATGCCCATCATCTTTCGCGGGGCGAAGTTGGCAATGAAGAGCACGTCTTTGCCTACCAGTTCATCTGGTTCGTAGTAGGCTGCGATGCCGCTGAGGATGGTACGGTCGGTGCCGGAGCCGTCGTCGATGGTGAACTGTAGCAGTTTCTTCGACTTCTTCACCTTTTCGCAGGCTTTGACGTGTCCCACACGGATGTCGAGTTTCTCAAAATCCTCGAAGGATACGGTGTCCTTGATGGGTGCGGCTTTGTAGTTGGCAGCCTCGTTGGCCTTCTTGGTGTCTTCGAGCTTCTTCAGTTGTGCGTCGATGACGCAGTCTTCGATCTTCTCGAACAGCAGTTCGGGCTCTGCCAGTTGGTGTCCGGCCTTCAGGATGTCGGTGTCGCCGAGTTGTTCCCAGTCGAAATGGTCGATGTTGATGAGCCGGCGCAGTTTCTCGGAGCTGAAGGGGAGGAACGGTTCGAAGGCAATGGCGAGGTTGGCGACGAGCTGTAGCGAGATGTTGAGGATGGTTTCCACACGCTGGGGATCCGTCTTCCACACCTTCCAGGGCTCGCATTCGGTGATGTATCGGTTTCCGATGCGTGCCAGGTTCATGGCTTCTTTCTGTGCTTCGCGGAACTTGAACTGTTCCAGCAGCTCTTCCACTTTCTGTTTCACGTCCTTGAACTCGTCGAGGGCGGCTTGGTCTACGTCGGTGAGGGCTCCGCAGGCGGGCACGATGCCGTTCCAGTATTTCTTGGTGAGCTGCAGGGCACGGTTGACGAAGTTTCCGTAGATGGCAACGAGTTCCGAATTGTTGCGTTCCTGGAAATCTTTCCAGGTGAAGTTATTGTCTTTTGTCTCTGGGGCGTTGGCCGTCAGGACGTAGCGGAGCACATCTTGCTTGCCGGGGAGGTCCTCCAGGTACTCATGGAGCCATACGGCCCAGTTGCGTGAGGTGCTGATCTTGTCGTTCTCAAGGTTCAGGAACTCGTTGGCGGGCACGTTGTCGGGCATGATGTAGCCTCCGTGGGCCTTCATCATCACGGGGAAGATGATACAGTGGAACACGATGTTGTCCTTGCCGATGAAGTGTACGAGGCGCGTTTCGGGATCCATCCACCACTGTTTCCAGTCGCCCCAGCGTTCGGGATTGCGCTCACAGAGTTCCTTGGTGTTGCTGACGTAGCCGATGGGAGCGTCGAACCAGACATAGAGCACCTTGCCGTCGGCTCCCTCTACGGGCACGGGGATGCCCCAGTCGAGGTCGCGCGTCATGGCACGGGGCTGCAGATCCATGTCGAGCCACGACTTACACTGTCCGTAGACGTTCGGTCGCCACTCCTTGTGTTCCTCGAGGATCCACTGCTTGAGCCACTCCTGATATTGGTTGAGCGGCAGATACCAGTTCTTGGTGTCCCTGAGCACGGGCTGTGAACCGCTGATGGTCGACTTGGGATTGATGAGTTCGGTGGGCGAGAGGTCGCGTCCGCACTTCTCGCATTGGTCGCCGTAGGCTCCTTCGTTGTGGCAGTGGGGGCATTCTCCGGTGATGTAGCGGTCGGCCAGGAACTGCTTGGCCTCTTCGTCGTAGTATTGCTGGGTGGTCTCTTCGGTGAGCTTGCCTTCGTCGTAGAGCTTACGAAAGAAGTCGGCGGCAAACTGATGATGGGTCTCCGAGGTGGTGCGGCTGTAGATGTCGAACGAGATGCCGAACTCCTCGAACGACTTCTTGATCATGGAGTGGTATCGGTCCACCACGTCCTGCGGCGTGATGCCTTCCTTTTTGGCACGGATGGTAATGGGAACGCCGTGCTCGTCGCTTCCGCCGATGAACACTACGTCCTTCTTCTTCAATCGGAGGTAGCGCACATAGATGTCGGCCGGTACATAGACTCCGGCCAAATGGCCGATATGCACGCCTCCGTTGGCATACGGCAGTGCTGCCGTGACGGTTGTGCGTTTGTAGTTCTTCTGTTCCATTGGGCTTGTCTTTTTCTTATATTCGGGTGCAAAGTTACTCAAAAACGAGGGAAATGTAAAAGATAAACTCGTTTTTCTTTGCATTTCCGAGGTGCCACCGTAAGTTCTGGCGAAGCCAGAGTTACAAAAAAGATAAGTAAAAGTGGCCTTGCTGTCGGGCTGCCGTTTTCTTCCGGATGAGGTCTGCGCGTGAAGTAATAAGGGCTTTCTTGCCATGTAACAGAGGGCTTATTGCTGTGCAATAGAGGGTTTTTTACTCGGCAAGAAAGGCTATATTTCTTTTCTTCAGAAGGCTTATGGGATGAAGGATGTGGCTTTTTTGAGGGAAAGATGACGGTTTTCTCACAAAAAACTGCTATTTTTGCAAACTAAACTTATATTTATGAAGAACTTGAACAAGAAACGTTTCTCCCTGTTGGGGATTCTTTTCGCAGTTTGTTTGGCTGGAGTGGCTGCTCCGGTGGGCAGGCAGACGGCGTTGCAGACGGCACGTCAGTTTCTGGGTGAGCACGGGCGGACTCTCGGAAATGTCGTAAGGAAAGCACCGGGAACGGCCGCTGACAGCGAGGCTGCACCTTATTATGTTTTCAACACGGCCGACGGCAACGGCTTTGTCGTTGTTTCGGGCGACGACCAGACGGTGCCTGTGCTGGGATATGTGGATGGTGCGGCTTTCGACGAGGCGCGCCTGCCTTCAAACATGCGTGCTTGGCTGCAAGGCTACGCCGATCAGATCAGTGCCTTGCAGCGTCGTGAGACTGCGGCTGTGGCTCTGTCGTCGGCCAGAAGTCCGCGTCGCGTGCCCGTCCATCAGGCCGTGGCTCCGCTGCTGACTACGCAGTGGGATCAGGGAACGAACGAAGGCGATGCCTACAACCATTTCTGCCCGAAGTATTCGGGTTCCTACTGTCCTACGGGATGTGTAGCCACGGCCATGGCACAAGTGATGAACTACCATCAGTGGCCGAAAGCAGCCACGACTTCGCTTCCGGCCTATACCACCTATACGCGCAAGCTGAAGGTGTCGGCGTTGCCTGCCATCGTGTTCGACTGGGACAACATGCAGGATGTTTACTATGGCAATGAGAGTGAAGCTCAGTATGATGCCGTGGGACGGCTGATGCAGTATTGCGGCAGCTCCGTCGCCATGGACTACGACCTGATGGGGTCGGGAGCGATGAGCGATGACGTGGCTGCAGCCCTGCGTACAAACTTCGGCTATGATGAAAACCTGCGCTATCTGGACCGCGACGACTACAGCGTGGAGGCCTGGGATGCGTTGATCTATAACGAGCTGGCCAACCGGCGACCTGTCTACTACAGCGGTGTGTCCACCGGTGGCGGCCATGCGTTTGTCTGTGACGGTTACGACGGAGCCGGTTTCTACCATATCAATTGGGGGTGGGGCGGTATGCTGAACGGTTATTTCAAGCTGACCATCCTCGAACCGGGTGGCGGCGGAACCGGCGGCAGCAGCACGGAAGATGGTTTCTCTGTCATGCAGGATGCCGTTGTGGGTGTGCAACCGCCTACTGCCATGTCGCAGAAGGGCAATGAGATGACTTTCTATGCTCCGTTTGAGGTAGAAAAGAATTATCTCTATGCCTATTTCATCAACGAAACAGCCGGAACGCTAACGTATGAGGTGGGCTTCAAGGCAGAGAAGGTAGGTACGACCACGTCCAACATCACCTCAGAGACCATGAGTCTGTCACCTGACAACTACGATTATACTTACCTGAGGCTTTCTTCGTTGTCCGACGGCACTTGGCGCATCTATCCGGTGAGCCGTCCGCAGGGTACGGAGGAGTGGCGTGTGCATGGCGACGGAACGCAGTATGCCGAGGTAACGGTTAGCGGTGGCTCCGTGCAGAACGTTGTCATCCATCCGTTGACGAATCTCGGCTGCACCAACGTGGACTTCCCAGGCAACAAGGTGGCCGGTTCTTCACAGGAAGTGCGCGTCGCACTCAACAACGCGGGTGACGAATACCATGGCATCGTGTTCCTTTTTGCCAACAAAGCGTCATACAAAGGCTCAGCAGTGTGTATGACTGGCGTGTCGCTGGAGGCAGGAGAGACGGAGGATCTGAGTCTCTACTTCACGCCGGCAGCGTCGGGTAAATGGAACATCTGGGTTACTGAGGATCAGGGAGGCAATCAGGTGCTGTACAAGACGAGCGTAGACATCATCTCGGCACCCAGCGGAAAGACGCAGCTGAGCCTCGGCGACTGTCAAGTGGAAACCGGTACGACCACCACCATTACGGCTTCGGTGAAGAACACGGGTTCCGTGGCTTACTACCGTCCGTTGACGGCCTATCTCTTCGATGCATCCGGCAATCAGCTGCTGAATGTTTCGGCTACGGGTAATATGTCGCTGGGTGGCGGTGAGGCGCAGTCGGTGGTCTTCCGCTTTGAAGGCTTGCGGCAGGGAGAGACCTATCAGCTGGGACTATACTATTATGAATCCTATCAGAGCGACGAACTGATACCGCTTCGGGAAGGAATCATCGTGCAAGTAGGCGGTGACGGTGGCGAGGAGAAGCCCGTGACGCTGACGGCTAACAGCTACACGCGTACCTACGGGGCTGCCAATCCTGCGTTTGCGTATGTGAAGACAGGTGAAGGGGTGCTCATCGGCCAGCCCGAACTGACCTGCGAGGCTGATGAAACTTCTCCTGTGGGCACCTATCCCATCCGTATTGCCCGTGGAACGGTATCCAACACACTGGCAACATTCGTCGAAGGCACCCTCACTGTGGAACCTGCCGAACTGACGGTGGCTGTTTCTGATGCCACAATCATGCAGGGAGAGCCTCTTCCGGAATTCCTGCTCACTTATGAAGGCTTTGTCAACGGCGAGGATGCGTCCGTGATACTCGTTCTGCCCACCGTCACGACAACGGCTACGGCTGCCAGCGAGCCCGGAACTTATCCGGTGGAGGTCAGTGGTGGCGAGGCTGCCAATTATGTGCTGTCCTATCGTGACGCAACGCTGACCATTCTGCCTTCGTCAACGGGCATCCGCGGCCTTCAGACGGCTTCGGACTGGACCGTACCTGTCGATATTTACTCGCTGACGGGCGTGTTGATACGTCGTCAGGCTACTTCCACGGATGGCCTTCCAGCCGGAGTCTATGTCGTCAACGGGCGTAAGATGGTGGTGAAACGATAAAAAGCCTTCTGCGAATGGAGCATGCTCTTGGATGCAATCTGCTGAATACGAAGACTGACGGAAGGTTTCCTTCTGAGTTTACGGACGATTTCCATGTGCATATCATCGTCCGTCGGGGACGAATGACATTCTCCGACGGACGGCATACGCATGTTTCGCAAGCTGACGACCTTGTTATCTGGCAGCAGTCGAACAGTATTCAGGACGTTTCCTACTCCGACGACTTCGAAGCCGACTTTCTGTTGGCCTCGCCGCAATTCCTGTTGGCCTACAATCCAGAGATGGTCTGGGCTTCGAAGGGTTTCGTCTTTATCCGGTTGAATCCGTCGTTCCGTCTCGACGAGGCCAGTCTGAAGCTACTGAATGGCGACTTTGCCCTCTTCAGACAGCGGCTGGCACAGGAGGGAACGCTTTTCAAGCATGACATTCTGGGGAGAGTGATGCAGCTGTTCCTCTATGATTTGTGGACGGTTTACCAACGCGGACTCTCCCAGATGGCACCGTCAGACAGCACAGCGCGCCTCTTCCTGCGCTTTTTGGAGCTTGTGCAGCAACACGCCAGCCGTCAGCGGGAGGTCGCTTTCTATGCCGACAAACTCTGTATCACGCCCAAATACCTCTCGCAGGTAAGCCGTAGCGTCACAGGACTACCCGCGTTGCAGTGGATTCAGTTCTATGCCACCTTCGAGCTGGTGTCGTTGCTCGACGATACGAGCCTTACCCTGACAGAGATAGCTGATCAGATGAACTTCACAACGCCCTCGTTCTTCTCTCGCTATGTGAAGAAAATGCTGGGAAAGAGCCCCACGGAGTACCGGCAGGGCGCATCTTCTTCTGCAAAATAGAACAAAGAACAGGCAAAACGGATAAGAGATTTTTGCCGATAACTCCATACCTTTGCACCGCAGACCAGTCTACGGATGCAAAGGTATGTTGTATTCAGACTGTCGCGACAGGCAAATGATCAATCCAGTAAGTATAGAATCTATGAGAAAAGTTATCGTTTTGTTATTCGTTTGGTGTTGCACCTTGACGGTGCAGGCACAAGTAGAGGATCAACTGGCGTTGAAACGGCTCGTCGACACGTTCTCCAATCTGGCCGATGTGAAGGATGTTGACACGCAGGTGATGCTCTTCACGCCCGATGCCGTGGTTCGGTCGAAGAGCGGCGACCATGTGTCGGAGTTCCGTGGACGCGAAGCCATCGGCAAAGCTTTCTCCAGCTATCTCGCACTGTTTGATGTCGTCTATCATCTGAACGGACAACAGACCGTGGACATCCTTGGCGACACTGCTACAGGAACCTCCTACTGCTTCGTAACATTGATTGGCGGCGGCAAGCGGAACCAGAGTGGGGTGCGCTATCACGACACCTATGTGAAAATCGACGGTCAGTGGTATATCCGGCAGCGGGAATCGGACTTCCTTTTTACCACGGTGGAGGATCAGCAGTAGCCGTATACGCATTTTGTGAAAGTTTATCCGTAATCTGTATGAGCAGGTTGCGGATTTTTTTCTTATTTTTGCGCGGAAGAATGAATGTAATCTATCACATTAACAGATATGAAAAAGATAATAACCATGGTCTGCCTGCTTCTGGCAGCCGCAAATATCAACGCACAAGTTATGCAGGAAAACGTAGATTTCAACGTATGGCCGAAGGGCGAACTGAACACCGCCTTCGCCAAGTATTTCATTGGTAACAGCTATCTGGCACCCCTTGATGCCGAAAACGGAGGCCCCGTGAATGTGACTTTCGAACCTCGGTGTCGAAACAACTGGCACATCCACCACAAATCGGTACAGGTGCTCATCTGTGTGAGCGGCCGCGGATGGTATGTGGAGCAAGGTAAGGAGCCCGTAGCCATGCGTCCGGGAACAGTCGTGGCCATTCCCGCCGAGGCTAAGCACTGGCATGGTGCGGCGCGCGACTCATGGTTCCAGCATCTTACTTATATGACGAAAGTCGAGGAAGGCTCCTCCACCGAATGGCTGGAGCCTGTCGGAGATGAAGAATACGACCGGCTGCCGGGCGGTGAGCCTGCGCTGGCAACCACCGATCCCGAATTCATGGAGCGGTTCGATGCCTTCGCCTTCGGGGAAGTGTCAGAGCAAGTGAAAGACCGCCTCGATGAGCACACGCGCCACATCTGCTACCTCGCCACGCTGCTTGGCTGTCAGGGCATCGACGCTTACCGCGACCTCTTGCCGGCGGCCTTGGACAAGGGAGTGACGCCCGTCGAGGTAAAGGAAATCGTCTATCAGGCCACGGCCTATCTCGGAATGGGACGTGTGCGCCCCTTCCTGGATGTCACCAACAGCCTCTTCGGCCAGCGTGGCATAGCCCTGCCGTTGCCTTCGCAGGCACAGACCACGATGGAAAACCGCCGCGAGGCTGGCACACAGGCGCAGGTAGGCTGTTTCGGTGAAGGCATGCGCGACTTCTGGAAGAACGGTCCCGACGACAGCCGCCACATCAATCGCTGGCTGGCCGACAACTGCTTCGGCGACTACTATACCCGCACGGGGCTCGACCTGCGTCTGCGCGAGCTCATCACCTTCTGTTTCCTGGCTGCGCAGGGTGGTTGCGAGCCACAGCTCAAAGGCCACATCGCCGGTAACTACCATGTGGGCAACGACAAAGACTTCCTCATTGCCGTCCTCTCTTCCAACATTCCCTTTATCGGCTATCCCCGTACCCTGAATGCCCTGAACTGCATCCGCGAGGTGGAGGCAACCAACGCCAAATAAGGTAGACCATGAAACCGTTCAAAACCCTCATAGTCATGATGCTGATAACAGCCACACACGGATGGGCACAGGGCATCATCGACGTGCATGCCCATCTCCTTTCTTCCACCTTTACGGAAGCCTTGAACCAGGAAGGACGACTTCTTGAAGAAGGATTTTCCCTGCCCGGATACGATGTGGATGCACACCTGAAGTGGATGGACGAAGCCGGTGTGCAGACGGCTGTCCTGACGTTGGCCGCTCCGCAACCGATGTCGGCTCAAACCATCCGGCAGACCAATGAAGAAGCCGCCCGTCTGAAAGCGGAACATCCCGGAAGGTTTCTCTTCTGTGCGGCCCTGCCGTTGCCAGATGTGGATGCTGCCATACGGGAAGCCATCTACGCGCTTGACACGCTGCATGCCGACGGCATCAAACTGGCTACGAACGTACAAGGGCAGTATCTCGGCGCACCGGAACTCGACTCCCTCTTTGCTGTGCTGCATGCCCGGCGGGCGGTGGTCATCCTGCATCCGCACCGTCCTGCGCCTGTCAACGAGGCCGTCATGAGGCAGACACCGCTTGCCATGCAGGAATATCTGTCAGAGACCACGCGTGCTGTTGCCAACATGATCAGCCGGAACGTCCTGGCTATCTATCCGAATATCAAGGTCGTCGTGCCCCACTGCGGTGCCTACCTGCCATTGGCCGTGCCCCGTATGAAGTCGCTCACGCCCGTGATGCAGGCCAACAAACTGGTGGGCGACATAGACTGGGAGGCCAACCTCGCCGCACTCTACTACGATCTGGCCGGTGCCCATTCGCCCGAAGTCATCCGCATGCTGCTCACCATCACCACACCCGACCACCTGCTCTATGGTTCTGACTATCCCTATGTGGCTCCGCAGGTGCTTACGGCCGGTCTTGAGCGGATGCGCCGGTATCTCTCGGAAGAGCCGGACCTGTCTGCTTACAAAGAAAAAATACTGATAACCAACGCTAACCAACTGTTTAAGCAATGAAAAGAATTCTAATCCTCATGCTGGTTGCAGCCGCAGCTGGCATGGCGATGGCCCAGCAGACCATCTTCCCCGCCCAGTTTACGGCTCCCGCCGAGTTCAACACGGGCACGGTCCACATCTCAGTCCTGAGCCGGAGCGAACGGCAAATGACCACCAACTTCCTCTTTGAAGCCGGAAGTCGCAACTCCTGGCACTTTCATCCCGATGCCACGCAGGTGCTGATGGTGCTCAACGGTGAGGCCTACTACCAAGAGGAAGGAAAGCCCAAGCAACTGTTGCGCAAAGGCGATGTCGTAGTGACAGCTCCCGGCGTGCACCATTGGAACGGAGCCACGCCCTATAGCAGTGCCGAATGTATCACCGTCAGCGACATTGTGCCTGGCGTTCAGCATGCCGTGCAGCTTCAGAAGGTGACCGATGAAGAATTTGCGAAGCCGATAGAACATGAGAATATGATCGTAAGAATAGCAGAGATCGAAGTCTATCCGGAATATCTGACGGAGTATCTGGCCTATGCCAACGAGGTGGATCGGCTCTCCGTGGAGCGCGAACCGGGTGTGATCAGCCTCTTCCCCATGCAGCGTTCCGATGATGCTACGCATATCCGCATTTTGGAAATATATGCGGTTCATCCGACATTTCGAGTGATACGGCAGTCGTGTAGAGCGTAGAGCCT
>CAMHEA010000014.1 GCA_946184025.1 uncultured Prevotella sp. | reverse complement strand
TTTATTTTTTGAGAATTAATAAATTATTTTTTGAGAAAAAATAAATTAAAAATTGTCACGACTAAGGCTCACTTCGAAGAGAGTGAAGCACAGTGGCAAGAAAAAGAAGTATGGAACAAGGAGAAAGGATTGGTTCAAGACATATCCCGTAAGCCCCGTCCGGTCGAGTTCGCAATCCGACTGAGCAATAACCGATTCGGGTTAAACTTTCCAGTTGAGTTTTTCACCTGCTTTTCTATCGTCAACTAAAGGGAAAAGCGGGTAAATCCCCATTCATCATTCCTCCACTTCCAGCGGTTAATGGCTCCGCTGAACAACAAAATCAAGGTAGGCAGCAAGTGCCTGACGAATGGCGGCATCAGTAACATGCTCTGTAAGAAAGGCTTGTGCGCCCCGGTGAAAGTCCATCATCCGTTTTTCCGCATATTCAATGCCGCCCTGCTGCTTGGCAAAATCAACCAAAACACCGATTTCATCGGCATCCACCCCACCCTCTTTCACTTTCCGTGCCAAGGCCAGCATGGCTTCAGAAGGGGCTGCCTTGAGCGCGTAGATAACGGGAAGGGTGAGTTTTCCTTCGGCCATGTCGTTGCCGGTGGGCTTGCCAATGGCCTTGGAGTCATAATAGTCGAAGATGTCGTCGCGTATCTGGAAGATGATTCCGATGGCTTGTCCGAACTTGGCTGCTGCCTCAACATCGGCCTGCGGGGCTCCTGCCGACATGGCCCCAATGGCCGCGCAAGTCTCAAAGAGAGCAGCCGTCTTCCGCTTGATGACCTCATAATAGACCTCTTCGGATATTTCCTGATTCTGGATGTTCGTGAGCTGTAGGATTTCGCCGTCGCTGAGGGTGCGTCCGAGTTCGGCCAGTGCACGCACGATGGCTTCCGAGTGAGTCCGCGAAACATACAGCAAGGCCGTGGAAAGAATATAGTCGCCTACGAGCACGGCCACTTTATTGTCATAAGTGGCATTGACAGAAGCCTGCCCTCGCCGCTCGCCGCTCTCATCCACTACGTCGTCATGTACGAGTGAAGCCGTATGCAACAGTTCCAGGCCCACGGCTGCATGCTGCGTCACGTCGCTGATTCCGCCGAAATTCTTCGCCATCAAGAGTGTAAGCATCGGGCGCATGCGCTTGCCGGCACGTTGCCTGATGTGGCTCAGTGCTTGTCCAAGGAGTCCGTTGTCGTGAGCCAAAGACTCATTGAAAAGTTCGATGAAATCGGCTAATTCTGCGCTGATAGGTTGCTTAATGAGCGAAAGGGAATCCATGTTCTGTTCAAATTTGATACAAAATTACGCAAAATATCGGGAATTATGCTATTTTTTTTGTACTTTTACACATTAAAAACATAAATCTCATGGCAAAACTATTCCTCCTCGATGCCTACGCATTGATTTACCGGTCATACTACGCATTCATCAAGAATCCCCGTGTCAGCTCCAAAGGACTGAATACCTCGGCCATACTGGGCTTCTGCAACACATTGAACGAGATTCTGAACAAGGAGAAACCCACTCACATCGGTGTGGCTTTCGACCACGGAAAGACGTTCCGAAACGATGCTTTTCCGGCCTATAAGGCACAGCGTGAGGAGACACCGGAGGACATCAAGCTATCAGTACCCATCATCAAAGACATCCTTTCGGCCCTGCACATCCCAATCCTGCAAGTCGATGGTTTCGAAGCCGACGACGTGATTGGCACTTTGTCGATGGAATCGGGCAAAAAAGGCATAGAAACCTACATGCTGACTCCTGACAAAGACTATGGCCAGCTGGTTCGGGAGAACGTATTCCAGTTCCGTCCCCGCCATGGTGGCGGCTACGAAAAACTGGGTCCGAAGGAGGTTTGCGAGAAGTATGGCATTGCAACAACCGATCAGGTAATAGACCTTCTGGCACTGATGGGCGACTCGGCCGACAACTTCCCCGGCTGTCCGGGCGTGGGTGAGAAAACCGCCGTGAAACTCATCAACCAGTTTGGAAGCATTGACAACCTGCTCCTGCATACGGATGAAATCAAGGGCAAGCTGCGCGAGAAGGTGGAAGGTGCCGTCGACGACATCAAGATGTCGAAGTTCCTGGCCACCATCCGAACCGACGTTCCTGTCACCCTCAACCTGGACGAACTCCAGCTGTCTGATCCCGACGAGGAAAAACTGAAGGCGTTGTTCAACGAATTGGAGTTTCGCACACTTCTCAACAAGTTTATTAAAAAAGCAGAACAACCGCAAACAAACGTTAACAGAACACCCGATCTCTTTGGATTTTTTGCGCCCGAGGGTGCGGACGAACCTGAAATTTCGAGTTTTGAAACCCTAAAAACGAGTCCTCACGACTATAAACTGATTGAAAATGAGGATGATATGCGTTCGATTTGTGATTTTTTCAGGACAAAAGAAATTCTCAGTTTAGACACGGAGACGACTTCGACAGACACCATCGAGGCCGAACTGGTGGGTCTGAGCTTCTCCGTCGAGGAAGGTAAGGCGTTTTATGTGGCTGTGCCGGAAAACCGGTCGGAAGCCCAACGGATTGTCGACATCTTCCGTCCGGTCTATGAAGACGAGTCAATCGAGAAGGTTGGACAGAACATCAAGTACGACATGGAGGTGCTGGCAAACTATGGTGTGGAAGTGAAAGGTAGGATGTTCGACACAATGATAGCCCATTACCTCCTCCAGCCGGAACTCCGTCACAACATGGACTACATGGCCGAGGTGTTCCTCCACTACCAGACGGTGCACATAGAGGAGCTCATCGGTCCGAAAGGAAAAGGTCAGCGGTCCATGCGCAGCCTCTCCCCCACCGATGTATATGAATACGCCTGCGAGGATGCCGACATCACGTTGAAGCTCAAGAATGTGTTGGAGCCGAAGCTAAAAGAGAATGGTTTGGAGAAATTGTTTTGGGAAATAGAGATGCCATTGGTTCCCGTGCTGGTAGAAATGGAACGCAACGGTGTACTCATTGATACGGAATCGTTGAAAGAAACTTCAAAACTTTTCACAGAAAGGATGCTCACCCTTGAGCAGGAAATCTTCAAGTTGTCTGGTCAGGACTTCAATATCTCTTCACCGAAGCAGGTCGGTGACATCCTGTTTGGAAAGATGAAGATCGTGGAAAAACCCAAGAAGACCAAGACGGGGCAGTTCGTTACGAGCGAAGAAGTGCTTCAGCAGCTTCGCACAAAGCATCCTATCGTAGACAAGATATTGGATTACAGAGGATTAAAGAAGTTACTCGGCACTTATGTCGATGCACTTCCGAAGCTAATCCATCCTAAGACGGGACATATACATACATCGTTCAACCAGACGGTGACAGCCACGGGAAGACTCTCCAGCAGTGATCCGAACCTGCAAAACATTCCTGTCCGCGGTGAAGATGGAAAGGAAATACGCAAGTGTTTCATTCCCGAAGCAGGTTGTCTGTTCTTTTCAGCAGACTATTCGCAGATAGAACTGCGTGTCATGGCACACCTCTCCGACGATAAGAATATGATAGAAGCCTTCCGGGAAGGCTACGACATCCATGCCGCTACGGCTGCCACTATTTACAAAAAAGACATCCACGACGTGGAGCGCGACGAACGCACCAAGTCGAAGCGTGCCAACTTCGGCATCATCTACGGCATTACGGTATTCGGTCTGGCCGAGCGGCTCGACATAGAACGCTCAGAAGCCAAACAGCTCATCGACGGTTTCTTCCAGACTTTTCCACAGGTGCACGACTATATGGAACGTTCGAAAGAAGTGGCGAGGGAGAAAGGATATGCCGAAACGATATTCCACCGCCGCCGCTATTTGCCGGATATCCTGTCAAGGAACACCACTGTGCGCGGATTTGCCGAACGCAACGCCATCAATGCACCCATCCAAGGCTCTGCTGCCGACATCATCAAGGTGGCCATGGTACGCATCTATCGCCGCATGAAGGCCGAAGGCTTGCGCAGTAAGATGATTCTTCAGGTACACGACGAACTCAACTTCTCGGTCTATCCCGACGAGAAGGAACGCATGGAACGCCTTGTACTGGAGGAGATGCAGCATGCCTACGCGCTGAAGGTACCCCTCGTGGCCGACTGCGGATGGGGAACGAACTGGCTGGAAGCCCACTGACCATCAGCTTCCAAGCCACACCCCTACCCTATTCCAGAACCGACAGCGACACATCGGCCACATAGAGCCCCCGCTGCCATCCTACGGATATATTGACAGCCACTTGGTTTCCATCAGGAAAGGTATATTGGCGGGAATATGTCTCATCATCATCCGTGGTGAAACCCAGCGACATCAGTTCGCCGACGAAGAGCAGTTGCTCGTCTTCGTCGCTGAAGACAACGTGGATGCCATCGAGTTTCATGCCGTCGTTGCGCGAGAAACGGAAGGCCAGACCATTATGGGGCGTACCGTCTTCCACCAGTTCGTCCCACTCCAGCCGCATATTCTTCGCCACGATAAGCTCCATCCTGCCGTCATCGGGGTCGGAATCCTTCTTGAGCACAGCCCAGTGGCTCGTAGCATAGAGCCTGGCCAACATCTCAACAGCCTCCGGCGCAATGTCTTTGGCATTGAACAGATGGGTCATCGTACGCGGCGACATGGAGCGCATGAGCTTCTGCGCCCCTACCCTATTGCCCGCTATGGCAAACAACAGACAAACGATGATGATTCGCCTCATGGTCCTTCCTTTTATGTTTCACGGACAAAGATAGCATAAAACCACGAAAAAAGCAAAGAACATGGGGTGCTTTTTAAGTGAAGGCAAATTGGCAAATCCATCCCAACCAACCTTTCACCAAGAAAACCTAAAGGTGATTGGGAGAGACAGCTTAATCCGAACAGGAGAACCATCCAGCGTACCTGGTATCCAGGTCTTCATCTGCTTGAGAACACGCACACCCTCCTTGGCAAACATCAAGGCCACTTTTTCCTTTAAATCATGCTGTTGCTCAGGACTCAATTTCCTAATCTTCCTAATCACCTGACTGACATCTACGGTGCAGTCATGGGCAGAAAATTGGGAAAGAGAACCATCCTTCTCCACCACGAAACTAACGACTACCCTGCCTTGAAAGCCATTATTCCTTGCTTCCTCAGGATAGATGAGATTCTTCTTCAGGAACTTTTTAATATCACCGCCTGCAAAACTCGGAAAAACAGCACGTTCTTTCATTTCTTCCATGGTCAGATCCTTGAATGGATCCTCATCTTCAACACTGCCTATTTCCTGTGCATATACCCCATGGGTACCCAGAAAGAGGAAAAACAAAAGCAAAATCCTGTTAATCATACGTTCTTTTCCATTTTTTTGATTGCTATACATAGTCATCCTTCAGGACATATAGAGACCCTAAGATGTCTGGATCCGGCACCTTTCCGGCACAACATCTAAATGCAAAGATATACATTTAATTCCATTCCCATGCAAGAAATTTAAATAAATTGCGTAATTTTGCACACAGAAAACATCGAAGGCCGAATGGCCGGATATAAACGTTTATAGAAGAATGGCATTAAAATGTGGTATTGTAGGACTGCCGAACGTAGGCAAGTCCACGTTATTTAATTGTCTGTCGAGTGCAAAGGCACAGGCAGCCAACTTCCCTTTCTGTACGATAGAACCCAACGTGGGCATGATAACCGTGCCCGACGAGCGGCTGACAAAGCTTGCCGAGATTGTGCATCCGGGTCGCATCGTGCCGGCAACCTGCGAAATCGTCGACATAGCAGGCTTGGTGAAAGGTGCTTCCAAGGGCGAAGGCCTCGGAAACAAGTTCCTTGGCAACATCCGTGAGACCGATGCCATCATCCATGTGCTTCGCTGCTTCGACGACGAGAATATCACACACGTCGACGGAACCATAGATCCCATCCGCGACAAGGAAATCATCGACACAGAGTTGCAGTTGAAGGACTTGGAAACCATAGAATCGCAGTTTGCCAAGACCCAGAAGGCCGCCGCCGCAGGCAACAAGGAAGCCAAAGTGTTGCTCGTTGTGCTCCAAGCCTACAAGGACGTGCTGGAACAGGGCAAGAACGCCCGCGTGGTGGAATTCGAATCGAAGGAAGAACAAGACGCAGCCCGCAATCTGTTCCTGCTCACTTCAAAGCCCGTGCTCTACGTCTGCAACGTCGACGAGGCCAGTGCCAAGAGCGGCAACGCCTACTCGCAGAAGATTGAAGCCCTGGCTGCCGAGGAAGGAGCCGAGGCCATGGTCATTGCAGCCAAGACCGAGGAAGACATCGCGTCGCTGGAGACCTATGAAGACAAGCAGCTGTTCCTCGACGAGCTGGGATTGGCCGAGAGCGGCGTGAACCGGCTCATCAAGAAAGCCTACTCGCTGCTCAACCTGCAGACCTTTATCACCGCCGGTGAGATGGAAGTGAAGGCCTGGACCTACCGCAAGGGCTGGAAGGCACCGCAGTGTGCCGGAGTCATCCACACCGATTTCGAGAAAGGATTCATCCGCGCCGAAGTCATCAAGTACGACGACTACATCCACTACGGCTCCGAAGCGGCCGTCAAGGAAGCCGGCAAGATGGGCATCGAAGGCAAGGAATACGTCGTTCAGGACGGCGACATCATGCATTTCCGCTTCAACGTATAGCGTCCGTCCCTGTTCAGAACAAGAAGTTCCATATAATCCGCCCACAAGATGATGTTACCCTTCAACTATATCATTTGGAATGTCGACAAAGTGCTCATGCACCTGGGCCATTTCGAGCTGCGCTGGTACCCAGTATGCTGGATTATCGGCCTGGTACTGGCCTACTTCATCGTGAAACGGCTCTACAAGGAGCAGAAAGTAAAGGATGAACTGTTCGATCCGCTGTTCATCTACTGCTTCTTCGGCATCCTCATCGGAGCCCGACTCGGCCACTGTCTGTTCTATGAACCGGAAGTATGGCTGAGCAGCTGGACGCGCGTGATGGAAATCGTCGTCCCCATCCACATCTACGACGACGGTTCCTGGCAGTTCACCGGATACCAAGGGCTGGCCTCACACGGCGGCACGCTGGGCCTGATGATAGCCATCTGGCTCTATGTCCGTCGCACAGGCATGAAGCTGTGGCACGTCCTTGACAACATCGCCATCGCCACACCCGTCACTGCCTGTTTCATTCGGCTGGCCAATCTGATGAACAGCGAGATCGTGGGAAAAGTCACCGACGTGCCCTGGGCCTTCATCTTCGTCAACGGCCACCCCACCATTGCCCACGAGCCGCGCCATCCCGGACAGCTCTACGAGGCCATTGCCTACTTCCTTTTCTTCTTCGTAGGCTGGTATTTCTACCGCAAGGGACTCCGCCCGAAGGCCGACTCCCCTACCGCCTTCCGTCCCCAGGTGGGCACAGGCTTCTTTTTCGGACTCTGCCTGACCCTCATCTTCACCTTTCGCTTCTTCATTGAATACACCAAGGAAGTGCAGGTAGACTTCGAGTCGGGCATGTTCTTCAACATGGGACAGCTGCTCAGCGTGCCGTTCATCCTCCTCGGACTGTGGAGCATGTGGCAGAGCCAGCAAAAGAAAGCTTAGGCAACCAGCAAAAGACATCCGCCCCTCCAACGATTCAAGCCCGTTTGCTAACTCACTGAGGCTCAGTGGTTTGGCAAACAGGCTTGAGTCGTTAGAATTTTTAATTTATTTTTTGAGAATTAATAATTTATTTTTTGAGAAAAAATAAATTAAAAATTCTCACGAGTGTGGCACTTTCGGAAAACAGGTGATCCTCACTCATCTCTCAAGGGAGCTTCCCTTGAGAAAAGAGAGGGACTCACCTGAGAAAAGAACGGGCTTCCTTGAGCAAAGAGCAGGCTTCCCTCGAAAGGAGCATGAGACCTTTTGGCCATCCAGCCGACGGATTTTCCTATTTCCCTTTGACGATGCGCTTGATGTCGTTGAGCTTGTTGAGTGCCTCCACAGGAGTGAGGTTGTTGATGTCGAGACCTAAGATTTCGTCGCGAATCTGGCACAAGACAGGGTCGTCCAACTGGAAGAACGACAGCTGCATGCCCTCTCGGCTCTGCTCGATGCGCTCTGCCGAGGGCTTGCCTACGGCTCCCACCTGTGCGTTTTCATTCTCCAGCTGCTTCAGGATGACGTTGGAACGCTTCACGATGCTCTTCGGCATGCCTGCAATCTCAGCCACATGAATACCGAAGGAATGCTCCGACCCGCCCCGTTCGAGGCGGCGCAGGAAGATGACCTGCCCGTCCATCTCCTTCACCGACACGTTGTAGTTCTTCACGCGTGGGAAGTTCTTCTCCATTTCGTTCAGTTCGTGATAGTGAGTGGCAAAGAGTGTGCGTGCCTGTGCGCGTTTCTGCTCGTGCAGGTATTCCACGATGGCCCATGCAATGGAGATGCCGTCGTAGGTGGAAGTGCCTCGTCCCAGCTCGTCGAAGAGCACCAGCGAGCGCGGTGTGACGTTGTTCAGGATGTTGGCAGCCTCCGTCATTTCCACCATGAAGGTCGATTCGCCCAGCGAAATGTTGTCGCTGGCTCCCACGCGGGTGAATATTTTGTCCACCAAACCCACTCTCGCGGCCTCTGCCGGTACGAAACAGCCTATCTGGGCCATCAGTACGATGAGTGCCGTTTGGCGCAGCAGGGCTGATTTTCCGGCCATATTGGGACCTGTGATGATGATAATCTGCTGGCGTTCGTCGTCCAGGAACACGTCGTTGGGTACATAGTGTTCGCCTATCGGCAGTTGCTGCTCGATGACGGGATGCCTTCCCTGCTTGATGTCGAGCACCGCCGAGTCTTCTATTTGCGGACGGATGTAGCGGTTTTGTTCGGCCGCCGTGGCAAAAGAGAGCAGGCAATCGATGTGAGCCACGACGTTGGCGTTGGCCTGTATGGCCGGGATGAACTCCTGCATGGCTGCCACGAGCTCGGCAAACAGCCGCTCCTCGAGCGACAAGATGCGTTCCTCGGCACCCATGATTTTCTCCTCATACTCCTTCAGTTCCTGCGTGATATAGCGTTCAGCCTGTGCCAGCGTCTGCTTTCTCACCCAGTCGGCCGGCACCTGATCCTTATAGGTGTTGCGAACCTCCAGGTAATAGCCGAAGACATTATTGTAGCCCACCTTCAACGAGGATATGCCCGTCTGCTCAGCCTCGCGCTGCTGCAGTTCCAGCAGGTAGTTTTTGCCACTGCGCGAAATGTGGCGCAGCTCGTCCAGTTCCGCGTTGTATCCTTCGGCAATGACGTTTCCCTTGCTCACGAGCTGTGGCGGATCGTTCTGTATCTCCTCCGCGATGCGGTCGCGGAGCCGTTCGCAGAGCTGAATCTGCTCCCCTACCCTTCTCAGGGCTTCGTTGTCGGCTTGCAGACAGGCCTCCTTCACGGGTCCGAGTGCCTGCAGGGCCACCTTCAGCTGTACCACTTCGCGCGGCGAAACCCTTCCTACGGCGACGCGCGAGATGATTCTCTCCAGGTCACCGACATGCTGGAACTGCTCGGCGAGCAACATTCGCAGCTCAGGGACGCGGAAGAAATACTCCACTACGTCCAGTCGCCCGTTGATGGTCTGCTCGTCTTTCAGCGGAAACACCACCCACCGGCGCAGCATACGGCTTCCCATGGGTGTGACGGTATGGTCGATGACATTCAGGAGCGACACTCCGTCGTCCTGCATGGGCTGTAAGAGTTCCAGGGAACGGATGGTGAACTTGTCGAGCCGTACATATCGCTCCTCCTCTATCCGTGAAAGGGATGTGATGTGTCCTATGTTGGTGTGCTGGGTCTGCTCCAGATAGTACAGCACGGCCCCCGCGGCGATGATGCCGCTCTTCAGATGATCCACGCCGAAGCCTTTGAGCGACTTCGTGTGGAAATGCTTCAGGAGCTTCTGGCGTGCACTCTGGTCGGTAAACACCCATTCGTCCATCTCGAACGTAATGTGGCGCGTGCCGAAATAACGCTCGAAGTCCCGGCGATGCTCGCGTTCATAGAGCACTTCCTTGGGTTGGAAGTTGCCCAAGAGTTTCTCCACATAGTCGTAGGTACCCTCTCCCGAAAGAAATTCTCCCGTGGAAATGTCGAGGAAAGCCACCCCGCAGGCACCCTTGCCGAAGTGTACCGCTGCCAGGAAGTTGTTCTCCTTGTAGTTCAGCACATTGTCGCTCATGGCCACACCGGGGGTCACCAGCTCGGTGATGCCGCGCTTGACGAGTTTCTTGGTGAGCTTGGGATCTTCCAGCTGGTCGCATATCGCCACACGCTTGCCGGCCCGTATGAGCTTGGGCAGGTAAGTGTCGAGGGCGTGATGGGGAAATCCTGCCATCTCAGTCACGTCGCCCGACCCGCCGTTGTTACGCCGTGTGAGCGTGATACCCAATATCTTGGAGGCCGTCACCGCGTCGTCGCAGTAGGTTTCGTAGAAGTCACCGCAGCGGAAGAGCAACACCGCGTCGGGATATTGCGCCTTGAACGAGAAGAACTGCTGCATCATCGGGGTCAGACCCTTTTCTTTTTTTGCCATATTGTCGTTGTCTTTCTTTTCTTTTTGGTTATCAATCTGATTGCATGTCTGCCTTGCCTGTCCTGCTCCTGCCTACAGGCGGTTTCTCAACCACAGGGCAAAGAAGCGGTCGTAGACGATGTATCCGTCCTGTTTCTTGTAGATGAGCTGCTTGTCTGTCAACGACTTGAGAGCCATCTTCACGCTGCTAAGTGCCGGCAGGACGTGTTTCCGTAGGAAGGCGGCGGCATACGGTGCCTTCACTACCCTTTCGCGGGCTATCGCCAACAGCAAGGCCGCCTGGTTTTCGGTCATGGACATATAGTAGTTTTCAAACGTCTCGCCCTGAAGATTGATGAGCTCCTCCACGGCCTGCACCACTTTTTCCATGTCGATGGCCTCCAGCCGCCACTCATAGAGTTTGTTGAGAATCTTCTGCACATAGTAGGTCTGTCCGTCTACAAGCTGGTAGAGATATTCAAAATCAGCCCGCTGCATCTCCAGGCCTATCGCCTTGAAGTGCCGATTGGCAAAAGCCAGATACTCGTCAAGGTCTATTTCCTTGAGTGTCAGCGTATCGGCTGCCAGATAGAACGGCCGCTTCGGCGAGAGGAACATGTCCGACATCAAGTGATACTGGCTTCCGGCAAAGATGAAATACACGTTCGGCAGAAACTGGATGTAGGAGCGGAGGGTGGCCTCGGTGGTCGTTTCGGGATAGGAAGTCACTTGCTGAAACTCATCAAAAGCCACATAGCAACGCTTGTTGGAACTGCTGAGGTAGTCGAAAATCTTCTTCAGCGAATAGTCTTCCTCGCCCGGTACCACGCTGACTGAGAATTCCGGCATTCCCGTCAGTTCGTCAAATTTAAGTGTAGGACGCAACGTCGAGAACAAGGCCGTGGCCTTGCGGAGTGCCATCTGCGGCGAAGTGTCGAGCTTGCCCATGACACTTTTTCCGAAGACTTCCACCAGCTGGCCGAGCGTCTTCGTATTCATCAGGTCTACATAAAAGCATTTCACATCCTCCTGCTGGCTCTCTATCTGCTCAAACACATGATGGATCAATCCTGTCTTTCCCAGACGACGGGGAGAAGAGAGCATCACATTGCGCTCATTGTGCAATGCCTGCCTCAGGATTTCCGTCTCCTTGACACGGTCACAGAAGTATTCCGAGCCTTTGTAACCATACACTACAAAAGGATTATTCAACACTTTCATAATTAATGTTTCATATTATATGAAGTGCAAAGTACGCAATAAAAGTTGAAAAGACCAAATTTTTCCCTAAAATATTCATCAAAGCACATGAAAAAATCCATCGCAGGACCTGTGAAAGCACTTTTGGTGCCATGCAAGCAGGGGATGGGGGAGAGGAGCGTGGGGGACAAAGAAAGAGCGGGCAGACTCCGCTTTCGCATCGTCAGCCCGTCTTCTACCATTAAAAACTGATGAAAAAAGCCTCTTTCCGTACTTCCGGAAAGGAAAAGCGGTTCAGCATCCTTCTTTAATATTGCAGGATCAGGTATTCAAAAGGCTTCAGCGTGAGCTTCTTTCCTACCTTCCGCGACTTGCCCGTATAAGCATCTGTGGCAGTGCCTTGGAACTTTTCAGGTACGCCGATGACCTTCTTGGCATTGCGCACATTGGAAACAACGAGGAAAGAGCCGTTTCCGTCTTCCTTGGCAAACACCATTACATCCTTGTCGGGATAAGGAGTCATGGTGCCTTTTCGCAACGCCGAGTGCTCATTGTAGAGTTGGATGAGCCGCTGGTATTCGCGATAGAGTGGGGCATTGGCCGTCCAGTCCACCGGTACATACTTGAAGAAGTTGATGGTTTCGGGATAGCCCACTTCCTGCGAACCATAGATCATGGCTCCTCCGTGGGGGAAGACAGAAGCCACATAGGCTGCCATGGATCCGCGCACATTGATGAATTCCTTCACGGGCGACTTCTCCGTGGCATGGTCGTGGTTCGTCGTGAAGCGCATCTTGTACCTGCCCTGGGGCAGGGGAGCATATTCGTCCTTGTCGGCCTGAAACAGTTCCTCCACGCTGGCACCTTTCTCAAACACCTTTACCAGCACATCCTTGTAGTCCCAACCATAGTTCATGTCGAAACCGCCCACCGTAAAGTTATCAGGACGCTTGCCTTCGGCCAGCATCACAATGTTACGGGGCTTGGCAGCCTGCCGCAGTTCGGTGATGGCATCGTTCCAGAAGTCGGCCGGCACACCGTCGGCCACGTCGCAGCGGAAGCCGTCGAGACCCACTTCCGTCACCCAGAAGCGCATGGCTTCGGTCATAGCCTTGCGCATGTAATAGTTGTCGTAGTTCAGATCGGCCACGTCATACCAGTCCCAGGGACGCGGATGGATGATGGTATCAGTCTCCTCGTCATGCGTGTACCACTCCGGATGCTGCTTCACCCAAGGATGGTCCCATGCCGTATGATTGGCCACCCAGTCGAGAATCACGCCGATTCCATGTTCGTGACTGACGCGTACGAGGTTCTTGAAGTCGTCGATGGTGCCGAACTCAGGTGCCACGGCCTTGTAGTCGCTGATGCAATAGGGCGAGTTCTTGCCTTTTTCAATGCCGATGGGGAAGATAGGCATCACCCAGATGACGTTCACGCCGAGTGCCTGGATGGAATCCATGCGGTGGGCCACGGCGTTGAGCGAGTGGTCAGGGGCAAAGACGCGGGGGTTTACTTGATACATGGCGATGTCTTCCGTTGCCGGAAGCTGGAAATCCTGTGCTCCGGCACGCTGTCCGAAGGCCGCCAACAGGATACAGGTCATAATCAGAAGTTTCTTCATTGTGTTGTATTATTTAGGTTTTTAACGATGCAAATATACGAATTTATTTTCATCTTGCCGTTGCTTGGGAGGGAAAAAATCCGGCCGAAAAGGCTCCCTTTGTAACTCACTGAGCCTCAGCCGTTTATCAAGCGAGTTTCACTCGCGAGAATTTTTAATTTATTTTTTCTCAAAAAATAATTTATTAATTCTCAAAAAATAAATTAAAAATTCTCGTGAGTGTGGCACTTTCGGAGAACGAAAACAGTTTACCGGCCGTATCACCATCATAAAAAAGAATGCACTCTATTTTGTCCTGCCCTTGATTTTTTGTAATTTTGCAACCTGATACATTAGGTACGCACGCATGAAGTGAAACTAAAAATACAAGATAAACGACATGGAATACAATTTCAGAGAGATTGAACAGAAGTGGCAGCAACGCTGGGTGGAGATGCAAACCTACCGCGTGGCCGAGGACAAGAACAAGCAGAAGTTCTACGTTTTGAACATGTTCCCCTATCCATCGGGAGCCGGACTGCATGTAGGACATCCGCTGGGCTACATCGCCAGCGACATCTACGCCCGCTACAAGCGGCTCCAAGGCTTCAACGTCCTCAATCCGATGGGCTATGATGCCTATGGCCTGCCTGCCGAACAATATGCCATCCAGACCGGACAGCATCCCGAAAAGACCACTACGGAGAATATTAACCGCTATCGCCAACAACTGGACAAGATTGGTTTCTGCTTCGACTGGAACCGCGAGGTGCGTACCTGTGAGCCAGGCTACTATCATTGGACACAGTGGGCATTCCAGAAGATGTTCAACTCGTTCTATTGCAACAAATGTCAAAGTGCACAGCCGATTGAAACACTCATCGAACGCTTTGCCGAGAAAGGCACGGAAGGCCTCGACATAGCTTGTTCAGAGGAACTGACGTTTACCGCTGAGGAGTGGAACGCATGGGACGAGAAGCGTCAGCAGGAAGTGCTGATGAACTATCGCATTGCCTATCTGGGCGAGACGATGGTGAACTGGTGTGCCGGACTGGGCACCGTGCTGGCCAACGACGAGGTGGTCGACGGCGTAAGCGTGCGTGGCGGCTATCCCGTTGTACAGAAGAAGATGCGCCAGTGGTGTCTCCGTGTGAGTGCATACGCCCAACGGCTGCTCGACGGTCTGGACACCATCGACTGGACAGACTCGCTGAAAGAAACGCAACGCAACTGGATTGGCCGTTCAGAAGGTACGGAGATGCGTTTCCAGGTAGCCGACAGCGACGTGGCATTCACCATCTTTACGACCCGTGCCGATACCATCTTCGGAGTCACCTTCATGGTGCTGGCACCGGAAAGCGAACTGGTTCAGCAGCTCACCACACCCGACCAGCAGGCCGAAGTGGACGAATACATCGCCTATGTGAAGAAGCGCACCGAGCGCGAGCGCATTGCCGACCACCGCGTAACAGGTGTGTTCTCCGGCTCCTATGCCATCAATCCGTTCACGGGTGACAAGATTCCCGTGTGGATCAGCGAATATGTGCTGGCCGGCTACGGCACCGGTGCCATCATGGCGGTGCCTGCCCACGACTCGCGCGACTATGCTTTTGCCAAGCATTTCGGTCTGCCCATCGTTCCGCTGATTGAAGGTGCCGACGTGAGCGAAGAGAGTTTCGATGCCAAGGAGGGAACGGTGATGAATTCTCCCTGCGAGGGTGTGGAGACGCTCGACGGCTTCTCGCTCAACGGACTGAGCGTGAAGGAAGCCATTGCTGCCACGAAACAGTTCGTTGAGAGCCATCAGCTGGGTCGTGTCAAGGTAAACTTCCGTCTGCGCGATGCCATCTTCTCGCGTCAACGCTACTGGGGTGAGCCGTTCCCCGTTTATTACAAGGACGGCATGCCCTATATGATTCCTGAGGAATGCTTGCCGCTGGAGCTGCCGGAGATCGACAAATATGAACCGACGGAGACGGGTGAGCCGCCTCTCGGACGTGCAAAGAAGTGGGCATGGGACACCGAGAAGCACTGCATAGCCGATGTTTCCGCTATCGACCACAAGACGGTTTTCCCGCTGGAATTGAACACCATGCCGGGCTTTGCAGGTTCCTCGGCCTACTACCTGCGCTACATGGATCCGAAGAATGACCAGGCACTGGTTTCGCCAGCGGCCGATGCCTACTGGCAGAACGTAGACCTCTATGTCGGCGGAACCGAACATGCCACCGGACACTTGATTTACTCGCGCTTCTGGAACAAGTTCCTGCACGACCTGGGCGTATCCGTCAAGGAAGAACCGTTCCAGAAACTCGTCAACCAAGGTATGATTCAAGGGCGTTCGAACTTTGTCTACCGCATCAACAACGAAGAGGCAAAGAGCAAACCCACGTTTGTTTCTTTCGGACTGAAAGACCAATATGACGTGACACCAATCCATGTCGACGTGAACATCGTCTCCAACGACGTGCTGGACACCGATGCCTTCAAAGCCTGGCGACCCGAATATGCCCATGCCGAATTTATTCTGGAGGATGGAAAGTATGTCTGCGGATGGGCCATTGAAAAGATGTCGAAGTCGATGTTCAACGTGGTGAATCCTGATATGATTGTAGAGAAATATGGAGCCGACACGCTGCGCCTCTACGAAATGTTCCTCGGACCTGTAGAACAAAGCAAACCATGGGACACCAATGGCATTGACGGCTGTCACCGCTTCCTGAAAAAGTTCTGGAATCTGTTCTTCAAGACCGACAAAGCAAGCCAGACTGACGGATCGGAACAGGCTGACTGGACCGACGAAGAGCCTTCGAAGGAATCGCTGAAGAGCGTGCATAAACTCATCAAGAAGGTGAGTGGCGACATAGAGCACTTCTCCTACAACACTGCCATCAGTGCGTTTATGATCTGTGTGAACGAATTGGGACAACAGAAGTGTCGCAACCGTGAGTTGCTGAAGACCCTCGTGGTACTCATTGCGCCGTTTGCACCTCACATTGCCGAGGAACTCTGGGAGAAAATGGGCGGCGAAGGCAGTGTCTGTGATGCCCAGTGGCCAGCCTGGAATGAGACTTATCTGGTGGAAAACGAAATGCAACTCACCGTCTCCTTCAATGGAAAGGCCCGCTTCCAGAAGACTTTTGCCGTAGATGCCACCAATGACGACATCCAGGCTGCCGTGCTCTCAGACGAGCGTTCGGCCAAGTACATGGAAGGTATGCAGCTGCTGAAGGTCATCATCGTACCGAAGAAAATCGTCAACATCGTACTGAAGAAATAACAGTACGGTGTCGGCGAAGCCGCTGATATCAAAAGACAACAACCCTAATCAATACTGAAAAACAACGTATGACACTCGACCATCAAATCATCTGGCGTGAGGCCAAGGACTATATATTCATAACCCTTGGCCTCATCCTCTATGCTTTTGGCTGGACCATATTCCTTCTGCCCTATGGAATCGTCACCGGTGGCGTCACCGGTATGGCAGCCATCATCTATTTTGCCACTGGAATCCCTGTCGTCTATCCTTACTTCATCATCAACTTTATCTTGTTAGTGATGGCACTGAAGATTCTCGGCTGGCGGTTCATGGTGAAAACCGTCTACGCCATCTTCATGCTGTCGCTCCTTCTGGCTTTGGCACAGGACATGATAACTGGCGACGACGGCCAGCTGATGCAGATTCTTGGTCCCGGACAAGCCTTCATGTCGCTGATTATCGGCTGTTCCATCACCGGAACATCGCTTGCCATCGTCTTCCTGAACAACGGATCGACGGGTGGAACGGACATCATTGCGGCTTGCGTCAACAAGTATTATAACATGTCACTGGGCACGGTGCTCATCTTTGTGGACCTGGTCATCATCGGAAGCTGTCTTTTCATTCCCGAATTCGGCGGCTGGCTCGACCGCGTCTATAAGGTAGTGTTCGGTCTCTGTACGATGGTCATCGAGAATTTCATGCTCGACTATGTGATGAATGCCCGTCGGGAATCTGTCCAGTTCATGATTTTCTCCAAGAAATATCAAGAGATAGCCAATGCCATCGGCACTCAACTGGACCATGGTGTGACCATCCTCGACGGTCACGGATGGTATACGGGACAGGAAATGAAAGTGCTTTGCATCCTGGCCAAAAAACGGGAGAGTCAGATTATATTCCGACTCATCAAGATGATCGACCCGAATGCCTTCGTCAGTCAAAGTGCCGTCATCGGTGTCTATGGTGAAGGATTCGATGAAATGAAGGTGAAAATACCGAAAGGAAAAGAAGAAAAACTATAAAAGAAAAACAGAAAAAGATGGAAATAGTATTCGCAACCAACAATAAACACAAACTCGACGAGATTCGGGAGATACTCGGCGAAAACTTCCAAGTGCGCTCGCTGAACGACATAGGATGCCATGACGAGATTCCAGAGGACTATGACACGCTGGAATTGAATGCCATGCAGAAGGCTCAATACATCTTCGACCGCTACGGCATGAGCTGCTTTGCCGACGACACGGGCTTGGAAGTGGAGGCACTGGGAGGTGCACCCGGTGTACACAGTGCCCGTTATGCCGAAGGAACCGACCACGACAGCGAAGCCAATATGGACAAATTGTTACGGGAATTAGGAGAAAATAACAATAGGAAGGCACGATTTCGCACGGTTATCGCGTTAATAATAAAGGAAGAAGGCGAAAGTATGCACGACCAAGATAAGGAAGAAGACACTGTTCTGTTCTTCGAAGGTATCGTGGAAGGACATATAGCCCACGAGAAAAGCGGCTCTGAAGGCTTCGGCTACGACCCTGTCTTTGTGCCGGATGGCTACAAAGAGTCGTTTGCCGAACTGGGAATGGACATCAAAAATACCATTTCCCACCGCGCAAGAGCCGTTGCCAAGCTGGCAGAATACCTGAAAAGAATGCCGGTAGGGGAGAGCAACGCCTGAAATCCTGACGCTTTAAACCCCGAAACAAAAACAATATGATGAAGAAAAAAATCCGTATCCTCCTGTTTTCGATTGTGGCCACCCTTTGGCAGTTGCCCGTCAACGGTGCAGCCATGGGCCAGTGGAAAGCCTACATGGCCTACCAAGATATCACAGAGATAGAGAAAGCCGACCATCTCATCTATGTATTGGCATCAGACAACCTCTACTCATACAACCCCAACGACCAAAGCATACAAACCTACGACAAGGTGAATGCCCTTTCGGACTGTTCCATTGCCCATATTGCATGGAACCAGCAGGCCAAACAGCTGGTCATTGTCTACAAAAACAATAATATCGACCTGCTGGACGAAAAGGGTCGTATCGTCAATGTGTCTGATTATTACAACAAATCCATCATTGGCGACAAGAATATCTACAGCATTGACATGTCGGGAGCCTACGCCTACATCTCTACGGGCTTCGGACTGATGAAATTCAACGTCAAGGATGCAGAGATCAGCGATACCTACAACCTTGGTTTTCGCGTTGATTACAGCTATCTCGACAACCAATACATCTATGCTGCATCCAGTACGGAAGGCCTCTATCGGGCTGCACAATCCCAAAACCTGCTCGACAAGAAAAATTGGAGTAGGGTAGGAGACTACACAGCACGAGAGAAGACCCTTGATCCAGACCTACTGAATCTGGCAAAGACCCTCGATCCGGGGGGACCGAAGTACAACACCCATGGATTCTTGCGTTTCAAGAACGGCCAACTCTATTCCACCGACAATACAGAAAGTACAAAAATAGCTTGTCTGCAACAATATGATCCGAAGACTGACACTTGGCTCAACTATGAAAACGACTTGGAGCAACGTCTTGGACACCGTTTCGTGAAAATATTCAATATGGATGTAGATCCGAACGACCCCAATCATGTCTTCGCAGCATCACGCTCAGGACTGTATGAGTATCGCAACGGCGCGTTCGTCAAGGAATATACCAACAACAACAGCCCACTGCAAACAGCTTCTACCGTAGGCAACAACAACAAGAACTACGTCGTTGTCTCTTCGAGTACCTTTGACACGGCAGGCAACCTGTGGCTCTTCAACAGTATCAGTCCCTCAACCCCATTATGGGAACTGACAAAAGACGGCCAATGGAAAGACCACTCCAAAAAAATCTTCATGCAATATGAAGACCGTTCACTTGAGCAGATAGAAGGAATGATGATGGACAGCCGACAAATCATTTGGTTTGTCAATAACTTCTATCGTACCCCCTCATTGCTTTGCTATCAACCCTCCACAGATGGTTCCTACCGATACAACCAGTTCATTAACGAAGACGGAACACGCGTCAAGACAGAATATGTGCGCTGCGTAGCAGAAGACAAAAGCGGAAACATCTGGATGGGAACCAATATGGGACCACTCATGTTGGCTTCTGACGACATTGGCACCGACCCCAATGAAGTTGTTTTTCAACAGATCAAGGTTCCGCGTAATGATGGTACGAACTACGCCGACTATCTTCTGGCGGGCGTTGACATCAGTTGCATAGCCATTGACGGTGCGGGCCGCAAGTGGTTCGGCACCAACGGCATCGGTGCATACCTCATCAGCGAAGACAACATGACACAGCTGCAACACTTCACTACTTCAAATAGCAGCCTGTTGTCCAATACAATCCGGTCGATAGCCATCAATGACAAGACCGGTGAAGTGTTCTTCGGCTCCGACGAAGGCCTGTGCTCTTACATGGGCGACGCAACGGCCACCAACGAAGAAATGAACACCGACAATGTATACGCCTATCCTAACCCCGTCCGACCCGGCTACACGGGACTTATTACCATTACGGGACTCAGCTACAATGCCGATGTGAAGATTGTAACCACCAACGGGGTACTCGTTGCACAAGGACGCAGCAACGGCGGAACCTTCACTTGGGACGGCAACGACCTTAACGGCAAACGAGTGGCCAGCGGTGTCTACATGGTGGAGACTGCCACACAGGACGGCGACAGTGGAACCGTCTGCAAGATAGCCGTCGTCAACTGACCGTTCATCCATCAACAAGCCATCTATGAAGTCAAGAATCCATCCGTTATATCTGTTTATCTTCCTCACTATTCCCTTTGTAGCGTGGGGAAAGTTGCAGATATGGCCTACCTTTGACGATTGGACGACACTCTCTGCGCCCAATTTCGATACCGACTGGGGTCGATACATCTTCTCCAACGGCAGTTTCTGGCGACCTTTCGATGCGCTTTTCGGCTTCTTCTATGCCCACCAGAATCCGCAACTCTTCCCGACAGTCAACCACATTTGCATTCTCTTCGGACATCTTGTCAATACATACCTTGTCTATCAGTTGTGCCGTGAACTGGCCTTTAACCGACAGTCCAGAGCCATAGCCACCACGTTCTTCTACCTGTCGCCCTGCGTATGGGCCACGGTGTGGGCTTGCGATTCACTCAACCAGACCTATTCCCAGCTGTGGGGACTATGGGCCGTCCTTGTCTATCTGAAAATGAAAAGTCCGTTGAAATACTTTCTGTGGTTCATCTTTGTCTTCACGGCAGCATTGGCCAAGGAAAACGGACTCGCCTGGGCCATTGTGCCACCCATTCTGGCTTTCGGATTCCGACGAATCAGCCGCCGCACACTCCGAAACCACCTCCTCTACGGATTCTCCATCGCCCTATGCTATGCCGTCATACGACTTTCCATACCCCACTACGGTCCCTTGAATCCCGACTATCAAACCTTTCTTCTTTCCCGGAAAGTCAAAGAGATAGCCATGCTGTTCATCAACACCTGCATGACAGCCGACCTGATCAGCCTGATCCATGCACCTAACCGCAATCTGTGGATCGGCGGAGCCACCCTGCTCCTCTCCCTGCCCTTCTTCTACATGGTATTCATCCGACAGGCAAGGCTCTATGCCACCCGACCCATGCTTGCCCTGCTCCTCAGTGCCTTCATTGTCGTCTTCCCCAACCTGCTTCTCTCCCTTTCCATGATGAATGCCTACGCTCCGTTGGGCATGGCCGCACTCATCGTAGGCTACCTCATCAACGATAATCGTCACACCCGATGGATTACCATAGCCTTCTCCCTCTACCTCCTCTCAGCCCTATTCATCGGTGCACACACCTGGTATCATTCCTGGAAGTCAGGACGCTTGGGTCAGCAGCTGGCCACGGAAATCATCCAGAAGACCCGCAAACCGGTAGAGAAAGCCTATTTCCTCATCGTTGAAGACGACTATCCCAAACTCTCCTCCTTCTGTGTCATACCCAGCGACGCACTCGGATGGGGATGGGCCGTAGCCCACCAGAACAACTACCGATGGCCCGAAACCATCAAGGACACCACCATAGCGCGTACCACCGATGCCGCCGCCATCGGCCGCCTCACCCGAAAAGCCTTCAGTCAAGGCTACGACTGCGTATGGAAGATAGACCATACCCACATCAGCGTCACCTTGAACCATCAACGATAAATTCCCTGCCACATGAAGAAAGTATCCATCGTCATACCCTGCTACAATGAAGAAAAGTCGCTTCCCAGGCTCTACGACTCCCTCCACCAGCTCTTTGAGGAAGAAAAACAATATCAGTGGGAAGTCCTGCTCATCAACGACGGAAGCCAAGACAACACTTACGCTGAGATGAAACGGCTCAGACAGAAAGACAGCCGTTTCTGTCTCATCGACCTTTCCCGCAACTTCGGCAAGGAGAATGCCATGTTGGCAGGCTTCGACAACGTCTCCGGCGACTGCATGGTCATCATGGATGCCGACCTGCAAGACCCTCCCTACGTCGTCAAGCAGATGCTACGAGAATGGCAACAAGGCTACGACGACATCTACGCCAAGCGCATCTCCAGAGGCAAGGAAAGTTGGATGCGCCGCCGGCTCACCTTATTATATTATTACATACTGCGCAAAATAGCCAAGATAGACGTACTTCCCAACGTCGGCGACTTCCGGCTGATGGATCGTCGCTGCATCGATGCCCTCCGTTCCCTGCGCGAAACCCAACGCTACACCAAAGGACTCTACACTTGGATAGGTTTCCGAAAGAAAGAAATCACCTTCGATCGCGGCGACCGTGAGAGCGGACACTCATCATTCAACTACCTCCGCCTCTTCAATCTCGCCATCGAAGGCATCACCTCCTACACCACAGCACCCCTCCGCCTGTCCACCGTCATCGGCCTGATCACCTCCCTCGTAGCCTTCATCTACATGTGCTACATCTTCATCAAGACCCTTCTTCATGGCGATCCCGTACAAGGATTCCCCACCCTCATCACCGTAATCCTCTTCCTCGGAGGCATCCAGCTCATCTCCATCGGCATCATCGGCGAGTATCTCGGTCGCATCTTCCACGAAACCAAGCATCGTCCCGCCTATCTTATCAGGGAAAAGTTAGCCAATGATGATAAAAGAAGTGAACAAGTTAAAGTAGTCAGCTCAGCCGCAGCATACGCTCAATAGGCCGGCGTGCCGCTTCGCGAATATCCTCATCCACATCCACCGTCGGCCAGCCATACTTCAGCGCATTATACACCTTCAGCAGCGAGTTCATCTTCATATACTCACACTCGTTGCAGCTACAACCCAGACCGCCCTCGCTCACCTCCGGCGGCACGGCAAGGAACGTCTGGTCAGGACAGGTGCGCTGCATCTCATGCAGGATGCCCGCCTCCGTGGCCACGATAAACACCTTCACCTCAGGATGCGCCTGAGCATAGTGCAGCATCGTAGCCGTACTCCCCTTCACGTCAGCCACAGCCAGCACCGGACCCTTACACTCCAAGTGGGCCATCACCACCGCCTCGGGATGCACCCGTTTCAGCTTCAGGATCTCCTCCACCGAAAACCGCTCGTGCACATGGCATCCGCCGTTCCACAACAGCATCTTCCTCCCCGTCACCGAGTTGATATAATTGCCCAAGTTATAGTCGGGACCGAAAATCAGCTTCGCATCCTGCGGAAACGAATCAACCACCCGCTTCGCATTGCCGCTCGTCACCACCACATCCGTCAGAGCCTTCACCGCTGCCGTCGTATTGACATAGCTCACCACCTCATAGCCCGGATGCGCCTCCTTGAAACGCCGCAAGTCCTCAGCCCGGCACGAGTCGGCCAGCGAGCACCCCGCATTCAGGTCAGGAACCAGCACCGTCTTCTCCGGCGACAGAATCTTACACGTCTCAGCCATGAAGTGCACCCCGCACATCACCATCACCTTCGCCTCCGTCTCAGCCGCCTGACGCGCCAAAGCCAGCGAGTCGCCCACAAAGTCGGCCACTTCCTGAATCTCACCCACCGTATAGTAGTGAGCCAGGATCACCGCCTCGCGCTCCCTGCACAGCCGCCTGATCTCCCCTTTCAAGTCCACGTCTTCGGCCACCGCCTCGTCAATGAAACCCTGCCGAAGCCATGCTGCCTTCAAATTTTCCTTTGCCCTTGTCTCCATCATATCATATATATCCTTTAATTTTTATAAAAACAAAAAAGAATGATAAGGTATGATGTGCTGTGCATAAGTGCAAAACTTTCTCCTCGAAAACTTGCACAATAAGTTGTCAACCCGTGGTCGCCACTTATCCACACCCCACACGCATTCCTTCTCCGTGATAATCAGCCCATAACGACAGTTATCCACCATTCCTTTCCTTGCCTGCAAAGTTAATAAGTTTATATCTTTTTTCATGCAAAAACGGGGGAAAACTTCATCAAAAAAACTTCAAAAAACAAAACTTTTCCACACAAAAACAATAACAACGCCCAGCACGGGCATAACAAAATAGTTATTAACATACTTTTCAACACACTTATCAACAAAGATTGGGGATAAGTTTCAACGAACGAGATACATTACATCTTTACATCATAGCAGGGGTTTGGATTCTCGATTCTTTGACTATTTTTAAGTGACTGAGCATCAATGACTTATCAAGCGAACTTCAG
>CAMHEA010000013.1 GCA_946184025.1 uncultured Prevotella sp. | reverse complement strand
AAGTCCACCTCATAAATCATTGAAACTCAAACGGTTACGAGTGGACTGCACACACATCAAAAAAGAGGCGCGACGGGCACAAAAAAGAAGGAGCCTCCCATCCTTGAAAGACTCCTTCGACAGCCTGTCCTTAATCACTTTAAAGACACATATTATTTGTATAGACATTTCTTTCCATGATGAATGTAAAGCCCCTGCGGCACAGGACGGCTGACACGGAGCCCGGAGAGGGTGTACCAGGCATCGTCCTGGCTGGCTGGCCGTGCCTGTTCCGGCTGGCGGATGCCGTCGGCCTGTCCCTCCAGGAAGTCCTGCAACAGGAAGAAAGCTGGATTCACACGCCCTGTCCTGTCATCCCACAGGCCGGCGTTGTACCAGTCGTCCGTCGTCTGCTGGGCTCCTGTGTGACCATATTCGTTGGCTTCCATCATCCACCAGAAGAGCCCCGTAACGCGTTCATGCCGGTTGAGCACCTCGATGAGAGCCTGGGTGTAGGCTGCCTGTCCTTCGCCGCTGATGGGATAGAGATCGCTCAGGTCGGCTCCAGAGCCGCTGATTGCAGGCTGCCATGCGTAGAAATAGCCCACTTCCACGATCATGATGTCCTTGTCGTAGCCTTCCATGAACTTCAGGGCATTCTCCAGATTCTCCAGATTGCCGTGATAGTAGGAATAGAAACTGGTTCCAATGATGTCGTAGTCGACACCGGCATCGCGCATGTGATTGTAGAAGTCGGTCAGCACACCCGTGTTTCTCACCAGTTCTGTATGGATGATGATCTTCGCTTCGGGACATTCCTCGCGACAGGCCTTGCCGGCTTGCTTGAGGAGGGTGGTGAAACGATCCCAATCGTCCCAGCTCTTGACAGGTGTCTTGGTGTTAATGGGACCCCAGCAGAGGCCGTAGCTGATTTCGTTGCCCGTCTGGATGAAGTCGGGCTTGGCTCCGGCTGCTTTCATCTCTTGGAGCACGTCCTTGGTATAGTCGTAGATTTGCTGGTTGAGCTCGTCGTTGCTGAGCCCTGCCCATGCATTAGGCGTCCACTGGTTGGAGGGGTCTGCCCAAGTGTCGGAGTAGTGGAAGTCGAGCATCAGCTTCAGTCCGGCATCCTTGATGCGCTTGCCGAGGGCCTTGACGTAGTCGAGATCCTGCCGAACCCCTTCCCGCTTTTCATCCGCAGGAGCCTTCGAGGGGTCTACGAAAAGGCGCACACGCATGGCGTTGAGCCCATTGTCCTTGCTGTAACGGATGACATCGTCGATGGGTTTCCCGTCCGGATCCAAGTATTTCGAGCCATTTTCCTCGTAAGAGGGCAGGAGGGAAATGTCGCCGCCGACGTATTTCTGTGCCATGGCGGAAACACTGAAGAGACACATACATGCCAGTAGGAGGTTCTTTGCTGTTTTCATAGTTGTCTGAAGTTACTTGATATGTTTCTGCAAAAATACGGTTTTTATCCGAAATGACAAAGAAAAGGAGGCCGATTTTACATCAGCCTCCTTCTCCCTGATTTGTTTAGATGCCTGATGGCAGGCATTTTTCCTTATCTGACGATGATCTTCTTGCCGTGGTGGATGTAGATTCCCTTCTGCGTGGGAGCTGCCACCCTCTGTCCGCTCAGCGTGTAGTAGCTGTCGTCGGTGTAGGTCTGAAGGTCTGCCACAGGTGTCTTAATGCCCGTGACAACGCCGACCGGCTTGTGGGTATCGTCACTCTCTTGGGTGTAGTAGCCACCGTTGACGAAGTCCAGGTCTTGGGTCTGCGGGCTTCCTTTGACACTGAAGATGATGCCTGACGGTTGCGCTGTGGTCGTATTGTTCTGGCGCGTGCCGTCCCAAGTCCACTTGTAGACTTTGTTGCCGGCGCGTGTGCCGATAGACGTGCCAACGCTGACGCCCGGCCAGGTGCCGGTGGCCGATGTGAAGTTCTCGTCCGGATTCTTGGACCAGGCCCAGCAATAGATGTCAGTACCCCAATCGGCCGGTGCCTCAAAGAAGGCACAGACTTCTCCGTCCTTTACCTGGCAGAAGTCGGGGATGCTGAAGGGCTCTACAACGGGCGGTTCCTGAACGTCGTAGCTGTAGGTGGCAATGGCACTGACGGTGCTTCCAATGAGCAGACCTACTTTCAGCGTGGTCGTTCCAACGGGAACGGTGATGGTGGCACCACTGTTGACCTGCGTACTGCTTGCCGTCGGATTGCTGCCGTCGGTGGTATAGACGAGTTTGGCACTGCTATTGGCCGACAAGGAACTCAAGGTAACCTTCTGCTGACCATAGTAGGTGCCGGAGCCGAGGCTGGCCACGGCCTTGTCGAACTTCTTCTCCATGTAGTATTTGAAGTTTTTGCCATCAGCATAGAGGGCGTAGGTGGTTGCGTCGGGAGTATAGGAGCCGGAACCGAGCACAGCAACGAGCTTGCCTTTGGTGCCTTCCACCTCCACGGCATACACGTCGGACGCGCTCTTGAGCTTGGTGGGCACGCTCTGGTTATGGATGCCGGCCAGCTTACGGGCTGAAATCATGTGCATGATATAGCCCTTATGGTCTATCCAGTGCTTAAAGAAAATGCAAGGAGTGCCGGGCATCGCCAACAGGAAGGCGTTACCAGCCAGCGTGTCGCACTTGATGGGATCCTGATTGTCGTTTTTACGTTTCTCCGTGTCGTGGTTTTCAATAAAGGTCACGGCATAGCGGCGATAGGAAGCATCTGAAGCCAGACTGCTGTTGCCCAACAGGGACCAGTTGGGGGCTTGGTTCCAGTTCTTGGCATTGCTGTCGTTGGTACTTCCTCTGAGGGCATCGCGCACCGTATAACGGAACGGGAAGTCGAAGGCTGCACTCTGGATGACACCGCTCACCTTGGTGGCGTTGAGCCATTCCTTCACACTCGGCACATAGCCGTCCCAGTATTCACCTACGGAATAGGTAGGCTTGGAGTCGGAATTGTATGTGCCGGTGAATTTTCCGGCGTAGCCTTTCACCATGTCGTAGCGGAATCCGGCATAGCCGAGGTCGCTCAACAGCATCTTCAGATAGGCTTTGACGATTTTCTGAACGTTGGTGCTGTTGTGGTCGAGGTCGCGCATGCCACCCCAGTCTTCACCCGTGTCTTTATTACTGCTGAGTGAATAGCCGTTCTTGTCTGCCCACGCCTTGGTAGCACCGCCGTCATCGTCGCTGCAGATGTCGGTAGATACCATTTGATAGGTCTCCCCACCATAGGTTTCCGTGGGGAAGTCTACCCAGTTGGACTTGTTCTTGCGGTGGTTGATGACCACGTCGGCAATGGTTCCGACGTTTTTCTTCTTGAACGTACTGATCATGGAGCGCAGCTCGGCTTCGGTTCCGAACGAGCTCTTGTAGTTGTTGCCGCCGGGGAACCAGTAATAGTCGTCATAACCCATGGAGGTTCCGCCGCAGTTGCCGCTTTGCGGAATCCACACCAAGTCGAAATACTGTGCAATCTCGTCGGCCTGTGCCTCCAGGGTGGTCCACTTGCTGTCAGAGAAGGAGTCCCAGTAGAATCCTTGCAGCATCACACCGCCGTAGTTGGCAGGCCAGCCTTGTGCCATCATCGTCAGGGCAGCACACAGGCATAGGATAGTAGTCGTGATTCTTTTCATTGTTGATGTTCTTTGTATTGTCTGTTAGTTGATTTTGGTTTCTCCGTAGTCGAGTACCTTTGTTCTTTTCTGTGCTGCAAAGATAGAAACAAAAATCCATTGCCGCAAATTTTTGCCTGTTTTTATATCTGAATGAATTCTGCCAAGAGTTCCTGGAAGGATGTATTCAGGATAAGAAGGCTTCTCTACCCCCGACTGGCATGGACGCATACAAAAAGAGTCCCGCCACAGGAATGACGGGACTCTTTCGTTATAGATATGTTTGTTATGAAGAGGTGACCTCTTATTACTCATCGAGGCTGATGAAGTTGTAGCCTCCGGTGATGTCATTGAAGACAACAACGTATTTACCTGCAGTTGCAGGAATGTTGTCGGCATTCTGAGTTCCAATTCCCGTCGGGAAAGCTTCGGGGTTACCCCAGTTGACCGTCCAGCTGTAGTCAGTGAGGAACTTCAGGGGTGAGTCTGCTTCGAGGTTGAGGGTGGCTACCCAAACGTGTCTGTTGTTGACCATCCTCGTCATTTCGAAGAGTGCATCCTTTTCCGGCTTCCAACCTTGGAATTCACCGCAGATACCGAGAACTTCGTAAAGGACGAGCTCTGCATCCAATTCTGCCTTTTCGATGGTGAGTTCGTCCTTGGCGTAGTCGAGGGTAACGGTGTAGAATCCGTCTTCCTCAACAGTGAGGTTGCCAGAACCGCCATCGTTCTTCACGAAACCGTCGGCACCCATACCCCACTGCTCTTCCCAAGAGCCAGGATTGTGGATGAGTTTGAAGCCTTGGCCTGCTGCGAAGAAGCCCGTGTAGGTAATGATGGTTCCTTCTTTGTGAGCCAAAGGAATAACGGAGGTGGTCAGGATCTCTTCGAGTGAATAGGCATTCAAGTCGTTGTGCCAAGAGCCGTCACCGATGGGAGAACCGATGAGATACCATACTTCAGGTGCTGCGGAAATCGGCTTGATTTCGAAGGTGCCTTCAAGCATATCGAAGGTGATCTTGTAGGAAACGGCATCTTCAACGAGGTCGAACTTGAAGTTGTCATACTCGTTCTTGAAGGAGAACTTGCCTTCGGTCTCAGAGGTGGCAACCGGGTTCATGGAACTGAGTGCCACGTCCCATCCGCCGTCAACGATATTACCGTCTTCGTTGAACGACTCGGCCGGAACGACCTTGAACAGAACGTTACCGTCGGCAATGGCTTTCTCGGTGGGTTCGAACATGATGGTGAACTTAGAGTCGCCAGCGTAGGGGTCGCCACCGCCGTTGACAACTTCCATACCTTCAACACGGGTGCAAGTCCAACCGTCGAAGGAACCTACCATATAATACTTGCTGAAGATCTTCGGAGCGTCAATCTTGACAGAGATTTCCACCTGACCGGCATCGATGAGCACAGCCTGTCCGTCTTTCACGGCATCGTAGTAAACGTGTCCGATGAACTTGCGTACTTCGTTCGGGTTGGTGTTCCAGATGTTGGCGATGATGTCGTGGAGTTCTTCCTTGGAAGCCAGACCTTCGAGGGTGGTCTCAACAGTGACGTTGGCAGCCTCTTCGCCTTCAACCTGCGGAGTAAGAACTACGCGGGCGTTCTGGAGCGTGAAGCCGTCGGGAAGGGAAACTCCATCAGGAATGGCGTAGATGGCAACGCCTTCGTCTCCAGCCTGTGCAAGGTCGATGACGCTGCTGATGCTGCTGGCAGAGAAACCAGGAACGGTGATGGCATCTTCCGGGGCGAAGTGCTGCGGATCTGCCCATCCTTCTTCGGTCTCGGAGCAGGCCGTCATGAAGAGGCCTGCGAGTCCGAGCATAAACATTGATATCTTTTTCATATTCTTGTTCTTATTATTACGTTTTTACGTTGAATAATTATTTATCAGCAATTCTACCTGTGTCGTTTCCGAAATTGAGGAACAGGAATTCACCTTCCTTGCTGCCTACACGGTCTTGGTCACCACCAGTGCCACGATAGACGAGTTTGCCGTCGAATACCATGAACTCAGAACGCCACCAATCCCATCCGGGAACCTTGACATAAGCACGAACGCAACCGCCGTCTTCCGTACCAGGAGTAGCCTTGAGGGCAGGTGACTTGAATTCGCCGTCAGCCGTAGTCGGGACTTCAAACTTGCAGCCTTCCATCAATTCGTTCCATTCGCCAGTCGGGGTAGCCTTACCAATGAGCCATACTTCCGGTTCGTTGAAGGTTACGTCATAGATGAGGTCGCGACCATTGACCGTTGCCTTGACAGCCATGAGGAACCAGCCGGCAGTCTTTGCCTTGATGTATCCGTCGTTGCCGGCTTCAATCTGATCGGCAAGGCCACCTTCGATGTTGATACCGTCGAAGCCGATTTCATTGCCGTCGAATGCTTTTTCTACATTGAACTTAACACCAGTCTGGTCGTCAATCCAGATCATACGCCAGAAGGTAGCAGTGGTCTGGTCTTCAGCGCGAGAACCGTTGACCTCGATCATGGCGACAGCCTTGTTCCAGTCGTTGCCGCAGAAGCCGCCGACGAGGTTGAGCTGAGCAGGAGCTTCAACAGGCGGGAGAGAGAATTCGAGGTGAACGTTCTGCAACTTGATGGTGTTGGAGTAGATGCTCGTTCCTTCAAGAGCCGTACCGCCATAAGTCAACTGGCTGGCATGAACACGGATGTAAACGGGAATGTCAACAGGGAAATCTTCCTCTGTCATCTCAGGGTTCGCACGGAGAACAAGGTTGGTCAGTGCAACTGCGACGTTGTTTCCGTCGAGTTCCAAACGGGCTGAATTCTGTGCGGGAAGTGCTTCATAATCATTGAAGTCTTCGGTCAGACTAACCTCTGCCACATAGGCAGTGTATGCGGGATAGCCATAGTCGGGCTGGCTGCATGTGAGCACCAGCTTGCTGGAACTGGCAATATCCAATGTGTTGCCGGCAATCGCCGGAGTGTTGAGTACGAATGTTGTGGGAGACTGGAGGGTCGGATTGTCGTCCCTGTCGCTGTCACAAGAGGTGAACAGGCCTACTCCGCAAAGCAACATCAGTGCTGACATTAATATCTTTTTCATATTTCTGTTCTTTATTTAAATAGGTTGGTTGATGAAGGGAAAGGCTTTGAGGCTATCGCCGCCTTTCGCTTGATTCACATCTCTCGTTATTTAGTAACCGGGATTCTGGCTAAGGTTGCTGTTAGCAGTCAGATCCTTTGACGGAAGGGCGTAGATATTGCGGTATGCAGGGAATGCCTGTCCTTCGAAAGCACCACCCTTCCACTGCCAGTTGTAGCTGTTGTTGCCACCGAACTTGCCAAAGCGGATGAGGTCTACACGGCGACGGCCTTCAAAGTAGAACTCACGGCACCACTCGTCGCAGATGTCGTCGAGCGAGTAGGCTTCGCTGCGGGTAGAAGCGTGTGCACGACTACGGATCTTGTTGATCAAGTCAGTACCTTCAGCTGTGGTTCTGCCACCGTTCAGGCGAGCTGTAGCTTCTGCATAGTTGAGGTAAGCCTCAGGCAGACGGAACAGGAAGTAATCGGTATCAGGGAATGTGGCATTCTTGGCACGAGCGTTGTCGCTGCGGAAGTTCGTCCATTTTGCAACACCGAAGCCTTCAGTGAAGGTGCTTACCTTGACAGCATCGAGGTTGTGGCCGGCACCACAGAAGAGGGCGCGGTCGTCGCCAGCCAGTTCAGCGGTCTTGTAAGACTGCTCCTGCGGAACGTTGCCTGTGGGGAAGAACTTGCGAACCAGGTCAGGACGTGCACGGTTTCCTGCCCAAGCCTGATCGGTGTTGTTTGTTGCATTGGCATCTTCAGCATTGGCATGCATGTCACCGTCGAAGGTCGAGGCTATCACGAAGAGCGTTCCACCCCAGCTTGTGGTGAGAGAACCGTCCTGAAGAATCGGGAAGACGCATTCGAGGGCTGCGTTCGTTTCACCGTTGTCGGCCATGAAGAGCATCTGATAAGCACTCCACTGGTTGGCACCTTCGGTGTTGAGCTGGTAGCCTGCGTCGATGACTTTCTTTGCATAATCAGCAGCTTTCTGCCACTGGGGAGCCCCCGTGTAAACCTCTGCGTTCATGTACAGACGAGAGAGAAGCATCCAGCATGCGCCCTTGTCAGCGCGTCCGTAGCCTGCATCAGTAGACTTCTTAGCCTTAGGAGCGGCCAAGGCAGGCTCGATTTCGAGGAGTTCCTTCTCCAGCCAGTCGTAAGCTTCGGCGCGAGTAATCTGTTCGGGTTTCGTTGCCGGTTCGAGAACGAAAGGAATATTGCCGAAAGCATCCATCAGCATGTAATACTGCAAGGCGCGTACGAAACGTACCTCTGCCACTCTCTGGGCATCTTCGCCTTCAGCTACGGAGAGGTAGCTGTTGCAGGTGGTGATACCTGTGGTCAGACGATAGTAGTACATGGCCGTCATCGGGTGGGACTGGTCGTAGGAATTGTAGACAAATGAGGAGATACCAGCATCACCCCATCCACAGATGGCTTCGTCGGTAGGCAGCTCATTGGAGTTCCACATCTGACGGATGAATCCGGCAGTACCACCGTCGTAGCCGTCAACGTCAGAGTCGCCATTACCTCCGCCGTTACCAGGCAGGGCAAGGTTGGCATAGCATTTCTGGAACAGACCGTCCATGCTTAATTCTGTAGACAGGTTGGGGTCGATCGGATCAACGTCCAAGTCCTTTGTACAGGATGTGATTCCCAAGGTCAGCGCTAATGCGGCTGAAGGGAGGATATATTTGAATATACTTTTCATGACTTTATTCTCTTTTATTGATTTAGAAGTTCAGGTTCAGACCTACGATGAACGAGATAGGACGCGGATAGAGGTTATTGTCAACACCATTCGGGATTTCCGGGTCGATACCGTCGTAGTTCGTGATGGTGAATACATTAGATACAGTACCGTAGACGCGGCCACCGAGTCCGTTCCAGCTACCAGATCTGAACAGGCGGTTGAAGCTGTAACCGAGGGTGATGTTGTCGCACTTCAGGAAAGAAGCGTTCTGTACATAGTAGTCAGACTGCTTGGAGGTCAGTTCGTCGGTCTGCCAGTTGCGATCGAAGGCGGCCAGCATGCGGTTGCCCATGTAGGCATTCTGTACCCAGACTGCACCTTCGCTGAGGTTGCTTGATCCGCAAAGAACGTCGTTGTAGACATAATTGCCGAGGCTTGCACGCAGGGAGAAGCCGAAGTCCCAGTTCTTGTACTCAAGACGAGAAGACAGACCCATGGTCACCGGAGCAGCAGGACTCTTGTAGAGGTAACGGTCAGCATCGGTGATGACACCGTCGCCGTTGCGGTCAACAACAGCATTCTCGATAGGCTTGCCATTGGCATCGTAGATCTGCTGGTAAACATAGAATGAACTTGCGGGATAGCCGACTTGATGAGCCTGAACCGTGTTACCTGTACCACCAGCTGCACTGGGACCTGTCTCTACAGGCATACCATTGTCAGATACACCTACGAGGTCGGTGATTTCGTTGTGGTTATAGGTGAAGTTGTAGTCGATGGTCCAGTACCAGTCCTTAGCCTGGATGGCTTTCCAGCTGATGCTTGCCTCAACACCCGTGTTCATCATAGAACCGATGTTCTGCCATGCCATGTTCTTGTAGCCGGACATGGCTGCATAGGGAGCGTAGTTCAGCAGGTCGGTAGTCTTGCGGTAGTACCAGTCAACGCTACCGGTGAGACGCTGGTTCAGGAAACCCCAGTCCATACCAATATTATAGGTAGTAGTCTTTTCCCATTCGAGGTCGGGAGTGAAGTTGTCGGGACGATAGAGGGTTCCGTCGTTAACGAGCGGATAGAGACCTGTTGTACCGACACTCTTGCTGTAGGTAGGAATCCAGCTGTAGTCAGAGATACCATCCTGCTGTCCTGTCATACCCCAACCGAGGCGGAGTTTCCAGTCAGAAAGCCAGCTCATGTCTTTGAATGCATTTTCGTCCTTGATCTTCCATGCGAAAGCGAAAGAGGGGAACCATGCCCAGTGCTTCTTGAAGCGAGAAGAACCATCGTCACGAACCGTAGCGGTGAGCATGTAGCGGTTCAACAGCGTATAGTTGGCACGGCCGAAGAAAGAAACGAGGTAGTTTTCAGTCTTGAATACGCTATTGTCGCTTGCATTGAGATAGTCCGTCTGTGTTCCACGAGCGGCTTCGTCGTCATTGGTCATCGGGATATAGCGGGGCAAGTCAGTTTTCTCGCTACGCCAGAAGTTCTGCCATTCGTAACCAGCCATGATGTCGAAGTGATGGTCGTCGTCGAAGTCCTTGAAATACTGTGCATAGGCAGAGAGAGTAAGGTTACGCTTGGTCTTCTGAGTGTAACCGCTGGTTCCATAGTAGAAGCGGCCGAATACAGGAGAAGAAGGATCATAAGTGGTGTTCTGACGTCCCTTGGAGATGTCGGCACCGAGTGTCAGATGGAGGCGCAGGTCTTCAAAACCGTGTACCTTATAATCAAAGTCTGCACTACCGATGAACTGGCGGCTGTTAGCCACGTCATTCTTAGTTTCAAGCAATGCAAGCGGGTTCTTGGTTGCATCCTTGAAAGGCATCCAGGCAAAGTTCTTGTCGCCCAGGGCAGCACCAGTACCAAGCCACTCATAGTAGCCGCCGAAGTTTCTGAGCGTGGTGCTCATGAGTTCGGGAGTATTGAGCTTTTCTGCGGTATATTCAGAGGTGAAAGCGTTGACAGCCTGTGTCGGATCCATCGAAACGGCAGCCCCCACTGCACCCGTGTCGGCGAAGCGAGAGTGAGCGTACATACCCTTGGCATTCAAGTTGATAACCAAGTGGTCATCGAACAACGAGGGATTCAGGTTCAAAGCTGCTGTTACACGCTTGAAGTCAGAGGTCTTCAAGATACCCTGCTGGTCCGTAAAGCCTACAGATACGCGGTAGGGAAGAACGCCGGCAGCACCAGATACGGTGACATTGTGGTCGTGGCTGAGTGCCGTGCGATAGATTTCATCCTGCCAGTCTGTGTTGGCTGTACCGAGTGCACGAACGGGATCGGAGTCAGCAGCATAGAGACCTTTGATGAAGTCGCGATACTGGTTTCCGTCCATAACGTCGATAGTCTTTTTCTTCATGCTGACCGTGAAGCTGCCGTTGTAGGCAACGTTCAGTTTCTGGCCTCTGCGACCTTTCTTGGTTGTGATGATGATAACACCATTAGAACCACGAGAACCATAGATGGCCGTAGCAGAAGCATCCTTCAGCACGTTGAAACTTTCGATGTCCTGCGGGTTAATGGAAGAAAGGAGGTTTGACACACCTTGCACACCATTGTTGTCCATAGGCACACCATCAATGACGATCAACGGGTCGTTGGAGGCAGACAGAGAAGCACCACCACGGATACGGATCTGTGCACCACCACCAGGAGTACCGTCGTTAGACGTGATGTTCACACCGGCAACCTTACCGGCCAACATGTCCTGCGGGTTTACGACGAGACCCTTGTTCTTGCTGTCCGGCTTCAAAGCTGCAACCGAACCTGTCAAGTCGCTCTTCTTCACGGCACCATAACCGATGACAACGACTTCGTTCAGGCTCTTGGCACCATCTTCCTGCAACGTTACAACGATGTTAGGAGATGCGCTGATTTCCTGCGTCTCATAACCAATGTAAGAAACCTGGAGGGTTGTCCCTGGGTTTACATTGAGCGTAAAGTTACCGTCGATGTCCGTAACAGCTCCTTGCGATGAGCCTGCAACACGAACAGTGGCACCGATAATCGGCTCGCCGGTAGCATCCTTGACTAGGCCATTGACAGTAATCTGCTGTGCAAAGGCACCAACTGATAGGAACAGCCCGAAGAAAAGGGCCATCATCCTAACAGGGAATTTGAATTTTACCTGCTTCATTATTCTACAAAGTTAAAGTTAATGTTATAATTGTTTATGTTAAAGTTCCTTGATTCTCAGTACCGTTTTTCAGGCTGTCAGGCTTTGCATATTGAGCTAGGCTCGTTTCCGTCTGCAAAAATATAATTCTTAAAGATAAGTTAAACACTTTTTAAAATAAAAAATATGGCAAAAATCGCGCAAACGTTTGCACAATTCATTCTTTTTATTTAATTTTGCGCTGATAAAAACATTCACTGCAATTCCCTATCTTTGCCTATGAAAAGCGAAAATACGGGGACTCAAAAGAGACAAAGAGGCTGAGTCTGGTTCTGGAAGCCGATGCCGGGAGTTTTGCCTGACATGCTCCTTCGCCAGGAATGCGCCTCTGCGAAAGAAAACCTGATGAAAGATACTACACCTATAACAATGAAAGACATCGCCGAAGCCTTAGGCGTTTCGGTGGCTACGGTATCGCGAGCATTAAAGGACAGCCCGCGTATCAGTGCTGAGCGTCGCGAAATAATAAAAAGGTACGCGCGCGAACATAATTTCTTCCCCAACTTCATTGCAGAGTCGCTGCGCAAGAGCCGCGTCCAGCCCATGAAGGTCATTGGAGTCATTGTCCCCCAGTTCAACCATTACTATTTCTCCTCAGTGCTTTCTGGCATTGAAGAGGCTGCATCCGCGCAGGGCTACCGCATCCTCGTAGCACAAAGCAACGAGAAATACGAGCGCGAAGTAGCCATCTGCCAGTCGTTCTATGAGAACAAGGTGTGCGGCATCATCGTCTCACAGGCCAAGGACACCGTGAAGTACGACCATTTCCAGACACTCATGGACCAAGGCGTGCCTTTGGTGTTCTATGACCGCATCTGCACGGGCGTAGACTGTAGCCGTGTCGTCGTCGATGACTACAAGGGAGCCTACAATGCCGTCACTTATCTAATTGGCACCGGCTGCCGACGCATCGCCTTCTACGGAGCCTCCATGAAGATGGAAATCTCCAAGAACCGCTACAACGGCTATCGTGATGCCCTGCTCAAGGCAGGCCTCACCCCCGACGAACGCTTCATCTTAGAGTGCGACAACCGCGAGGATGCAGAACGCCTCACCCCCGGCATCCTCAGCAAAGAGGACGTACCCGATGCCTTCTTCGCCGTCAACGACGACACCGCCATCGGCATCCTCTATACCGCCAAGCGTATGGGCTATCGGGTGCCGCAGGACATCTCCATCTGCGGGTTCACCAACGGCGAGCGGGCCATTGCTTGCGACCCCATGCTCACCACCGTGGAGCAGCGCGGGCGGAAAGTGGGCGAAGAAGCCGTGGAGGTGCTCATTGCCCACGTCGAAGGCAGGATCCCGTTGGGAAAGGTCGAGAAACGCATCGTGCGCACCCGCCTCATCATCCGCGACACCACCCGGTGATCCCAGCCTTCCTTCTCCCTTTACTTATGAATTCTAATTTAAAAACAAAAAACAATAACAATGAAACAAAGACCTGATTTGAATTTCTGGAAACTATGGAATCTGAGCTTCGGCTTCTTCGGAGTGCAGATTGCCTATGCCCTCCAGAGCGCGAACATTTCGCGCATCTTTGCAACGCTGGGGGCCGACCCACACGACTTGAGCTACTTCTGGATCCTGCCCCCGCTCATGGGCATCCTCGTGCAGCCTATCGTCGGAACGCTCTCCGACAAGACATGGTGCCGCTTCGGCCGCCGCATCCCCTACCTGTTCGTCGGAGCCGCCGTAGCCGTACTTGTCATGTGCTTCCTACCCAATGCCGGCTCCTTGGGGCTCACCGTCGGAGCCGCCATGATTTTCGGTCTGATAGCCCTGATGTTCCTCGACACAAGCATCAACATGGCCATGCAGCCTTTCAAGATGCTCGTCGGCGACATGGTCAACGAGAAGCAGAAAGCCAAGGCTTATGCCATTCAGAGCTTCCTCTGCAATGCAGGAAGCGTCGTCGGCTTCGTCTTCCCGTTCTTCTTCACCGCTATCGGTGTAGCCAACGAGGCCGAAAAGGGTGTCGTGCCTGATTCCGTCGTATGGTCGTTCTACATCGGTGCAGCCATCCTCATCCTGTGCGTCATCTACACCACCCTCAAGGTGAAGGAAATGCCCCCGAAAGAGTATGCCGAATACCATGGACTCAAGGAAGACAGCAAGGAAGAGAGTGCCAACTGGTTCGTACTCCTCAAGAATGCACCCTCCACCTTCTGGAAGGTGGGCATCGTACAGTTCTTCTGCTGGGCTGCCTTCCTCTATATGTGGACCTATACCAACGGAGCCATCGCCTCCACCTGCTGGGGCGTTGACATGTCGCTGGCCGATGCCACCAAGTCCGCAGCCTATCAGGAAGCCGGCAACTGGGTGGGCATCCTCTTTGCCGTTCAGGCCGTAGGCAGCGTCATCTGGGCTACCATCCTGCCGCAGTTCAAGAACACAAAGATGGCTTATGCCCTCAGCCTCATCCTCGGCGGAATCGGCTTCGCCCTCGTTCCCTTCTTTGCCAACCAGTACATGCAGTTCATCCCCTTCCTCCTCATCGGTTGCGGATGGGCAGCCATGCTCGCCATGCCGTTCACCTTCGTCACCAACGCACTCGAAGGCTACGGACACATGGGTGCCTATCTGGGACTTTTCAACGGCACCATCTGCATCCCGCAGATTGTTGCAGCCCTCCTCGGCGGTAACATTCTGTCGCTCGTAGGTTCTCAGCAGAGCAACATGATGATCGTCGCGGGCGTATCACTATGCATCGGAGCCCTCTGCGTCGGCTTTATCAAAGACAGGAAGTAAACGCGGGATACTTTCCACACTGCACACTCAGGGGACGAATCCATACCGTTCGTCCCCTGCTTTTTTGTGCGAAATTAAGCCATACACTACGAAATTACTCTGATTGAGCAGTTACTTTTTATCTCTTCGAACTACGAATTCCACTAAACGCTACACTCTAAACGCTTAATAGCACATTAAGAATTACAAAGAAGACGCGCTGTTCACTTTTTCCAGCTGCAACGTCTGGTCACAATAGTCCACGACGGCCATCCGGTGGGTAATGAAAATAATGGTCTTGTCGTTCGACGATAGGATGTTTTTCAGCAACTGACGCTCCGTTTCGGGATCCAGCGCACTCGTGGCCTCATCGAAAAGCATGATGCTGCGGTTGCGCAACAGGGCACGGGCAATGGCAATGCGCTGCGCCTGTCCCTCGCTGAGTCCCCCGCCCTGCTCGGAGCAAACAGTGTCGAGCCCATCGGGCAAGGATGAAACAAAGTCGGCACAGCTCCGTTTCAACGCCTCCCACATCTCTTCCTCCGTGGCATCAAGCTTTCCGAGACGCAGGTTTTCGCGGATGGTACCGCTCATCAGCGTGTTGCCTTGCGGCACATAGACGAAGTTCGTACGGTAACGGGGAGTCAGCCGACGCGCTTCCTCCTTATTATAGATATACACATCACCCTGTTGTGGCCGCAGTAAAGCCAGGATCAAGCGTACCAACGTAGTCTTGCCGGCTCCGGTCTCGCCAAGGATCGCCGTACAAGAGCCTGGCCGGAAGTCGAACGACAAACGGTCGATGACGTTTCCGTCGCTTTCAGCATAGGCATAAGAAACCTGCTGGAGCCGGATGCCACAGGGAGCCGCCATGTCTATGGGCTCGCCCTGTTCTTCCAAGGGATTCTCCTCGAGTTCCATCAGTCGTTCGACAGCCGTAAAGACACTCACAAAAGCCGGCACGAGCTTCGTCAGCGAGCGAGCCGGCCCTTGAATCTTGTTGACCAGTTGCAGGAAAGCCGTCATGCCGCCAAATGTCAGCGTGCCATGCGACATGCGCAAGGCAGCCCAGAGGAACGCCACGAGATAGCCGAAGGCGAACCCGAAGTTGAGAATCAGGTTACTGAACACGCTGAACGCCGTACGCTTCACCACATTCTGCCGCAATTCGCTCTGAGTGGCCTCCAGCCGGTCCACCATCGTGTCGTCGCCCTCCAGTGTCTTGATGACCATGCGGTGCTGGATAGTTTCCTGTAACACGCTCTGCACCTTGGAATCGCTGTTGCGCACCTCCCGCGTCAGCCTGCGCATCTGCCGGACGTATATTTTACTGACCAAGACGAACACGGGAATCATGGCCGTGATAATCAGCGCAAGCCTCCAATCCATCGAGGCGAGATAAGCAAAGGCACTGAGAAACATCGCCAGCGTCGACAACGAGTTAGGAATGGTTTCCGTCAGGAAGTTCACCACGTTGTTGACATCAAATTCCAGCCGGTTGAGCACGTCGCCCGAATGGTGTTTCTCCTTCCCCTGCCACTCCGAACGGAGAATGCGGTCGAGCATCCGTTGCTGCATGCGATTCTGCGCCTTGATGCCCAGCAGGTTGCGCACCCACACACCAGCAATGTTCAGGCCGAAGTCACAGAGAATCAGGCCACCCATGAGCCCTACAGCCCAATAGATGGAACCTTCGACAGCCCCTGCCGCCACGTCAATGGCGTGTTTCACAGCCCACACCTGCGCCAGACTGACGGCTACCGACAACAACCCGATGCTCGCATTGAGCACCGCCTGCAACCGGTTTCCGCGCCAGGCACGCCACAGCCAGCGCAAGATTTCAGAGACACGATAGTTTGACTCCTCTCGCTTCAACCAACGGCTTATATACATTCTCTTTTTATACGTTCAATGAGCATTTAAAACAAATATCAATCCTCCCTAAACCCAAGTTTCAATCCTCTCCACCCCTGGTTGGCTCTCCCCTCCTTGGCAGAGGCGGGGGAGGAGGACTCATTCCCGCTGATCCATCCCCCACATCATCTTCTCGCGTAGCGTGGCAAAATAACGCTGGCCACTGCGTTTGACGATGCGCACCGTGAAGGGAGCCTTACGGATGATGACCTTAGTGCCTTCACTGAGTTTCACCGACCGCCCGTCGATGGCCACGAGGTAACTATGGGAACGTGATTCCACGTCGAGCGTCACCACGGCATCGTCGCCAATGACGATCGGACGGATGTTCAGCGAGTGGGGAGCCACGGCCGTGAGACAAAGGTTGCCCGACTGAGGAACGATAACAGGTCCACCGTTAGAGAGAGAGTAGGCCGTGGAACCGGTCGGGGTGGAGACGATGAGTCCGTCAGCCTGGTACGTCACCAGATAGTCCTCATTGACCGTTGTACGGATGCTGATCATCGAGGCATTGTCGCGCTTCAGCACCGCAATGTCGTTCAACGCATAGGGACACTCGCCCAGTTCCTCGCCGTCGGTCTCGATCTGGATAGCCGCATGCGTCTCCAACAGGAAATCACCGGCATATACCGCGTCAAGCATGGCCTCCGCCTCGCTCGGCAACACGTCGGCCAGAAACCCCAACCGACCTGTGTTCACGCCAATGATGGGAATCTCCCGGCATCCCACACGGCTCGCCGCCTTCAGGAAGGTGCCGTCGCCACCCATGGAAATCACAAAATCGGCCTCGAAGTCGTCGCCGTCGAAGACGCTCGTGGCCTCCACCTCCAGATGCTCCACGCGTGTGATAAACTCATAGAACGTGCGGTCTATATGTATCTCCGCCCCTTTCTCGCCCAACACCGACAGCACTTTCTGTATGGCAGCGGACTTTCGCGCCTGATATTCGTTGCCGAAAAGGGCAAAACGAAGTTTCTTCTGTTCCTTCTTCATCCTACTCTTTCTATAAAATCTGTTGCAAAATGCAGCCAATTCACAATTATTTCGTATTTTTGCAAATGCATTCTCAGTGTGCAAAAATACAAAGATTTGTTGACATCCAACTATAAAACGGAAATAAATATGGCAAAAGTGTATCAGTTTATGGCCGACGGCTTCGAGGACATCGAGGCGTTGGCACCGGTGGACATTCTCCGGAGAGGAGGCGTGGAAGTGACAACCGTGAGCATTACGGGCTCCCGCGAGGTGACGAGTGCACACGGAGTGACCCTGCTGGCCGACACGACGATTGAACACGCGGGCAACTTTGCCGATGCCGACCTGCTGCTGCTGCCTGGTGGCATGCCCGGTTCGGCAAACCTGCGCGACCACGAAGGCGTACGTCAGGCACTGCTGAAGCAAGCCGAAAGAGGCGGACGCATCGGTGCCATCTGTGCCGCCCCGATGGTGCTCGGCATCCTGGGACTGCTCAAGGGACGGCGCGCCACTTGCTATCCGGGCACGGAACAGTATCTGGAAGGTGCCGACTACACGGCCGAACTGGTGACCGTCGATGGTCCGTACACCACGGGACGCGGTCCGGCAGCCGCCTTTCCCTACGGCTACCAGCTACTGTCCTACTTCCGCGAAGCCGAAGCCGTGGAAGCCATTGAGCGCGGCATGATCTACCGCCAGCTGATGGAGTCATAGGAAACAGGCTTGGTGACGGCACGACAGCGGTTCAGACACACAGACAGAAGGCTCTGAGGAGACGGCAATAAAGCCTTTATTGCTTTTCAGCATAGGCTATATTACTGAGTAATAAACCCTGTATTACCAAGTAATAAAGGCTCTATTACTTCCCCGCCACAGCCCTGCCGACGGACAAAACGGCCGGCAACGACACATGAAAACAGCATGGAGATGGAAGAAAAGAACGACTATATCATCATCGTGGCAGGCGGAAAAGGCCTGCGCATGGGCTCCGACGTGCCCAAGCAGTTCCTCCCCGTAGGAGGAAAACCCGTGCTGATGCACACGCTGGAGCGTTTCCACGCCTACGGGCAACAGCTGGCGGCAAGGGGACGGCGACTCAGCATCATCCTCGTCCTGCCCCGAGAGCAGCAAGGCTATTGGCAGCAACTCTGCAAGGAACACGCATTCCAGGTGCCACACCGCATCGCCGACGGCGGACGTACGCGTTTCGAGTCGTCGAAGAACGGCCTGGCACTCGTGCCGGAAACGGCCGACGGCGTAGTGGGCATCCACGACGGCGTGCGCCCCTTCGTGTCGCTGGAGGTCATCGGCCGTTGCTTTGAGACCGCACGGACAGCCGGTGCAGCCATCCCCGTGCTGCCTGTGACCGACACCCTGCGCCACATCGCCCCTGACGGAAGCGGGAAGAACGTGCTCCGAAGCGACTACCGCATCGTGCAGACCCCGCAGGCATTTGCCATCCGGCTGGCCAAAGAGGCCTTTCTGCAACCCGACAGCGAGGCGTTCACCGACGACGCATCGGTGGTGGAAGCCGTGGGCGGCCGGGTGGCAATGGTCGACGGCAACCGCGAGAACATCAAACTGACTACGCCCTTTGACCTGCAAATGGCAGAAAGGCTTGTCAATGAGATTTAAAACGTATGTTAGACATCCTTGATCAAGACATCAAATTCCTGACAGGCGTGGGACCGCGACGGAGCGAGATACTGAACAAAGAGCTCGGTATCAAGACCTACCGCGACCTGTTGGAATATTTCCCATATAAACATGTAGACCGCTCACGCATCTATCTCATCTCCGAGCTGTCTACAGACATGCCGTTCGTGCAGATCAAGGGACAGATATTGAGCTTCGAGGAGTATGACATGGGACACCGCAAGAAGCGCGTCGTGGCTCACTTCTCCGACGGGCACGGCGTGGCCGACCTCGTGTGGTTCAACGGCACGAAGTATGTCTACGACCAGTACAAGGTACACCGCGAGTATGTCGTCTTCGGCAAGCCCGGCATCTACGGCGGCCGTTTCCAGTTTACGCATCCCGACATCGAGGATGCGGCTCAGCTGACGCTCTCCGACATGGGCATGCAGCCTTACTACATCACCACGGAACGCATGAAGAAGTCCGGGCTGACCTCGCGCGCCATGGAAAAACTCACCAAGACACTGCTCTCGAAGCTCACCACACCGATGGAAGAGACGCTGCCGCCCTTCATCACCGAACGCCTGCACCTCATCAGCCGCGACGAAGCCCTGCGAAAAATCCACTATCCGCGCACGGCGGAAGACACCCAACGCGCCCGTCTCCGCCTGAAATTCGAAGAACTGTTCTATGTGCAACTGAATATCGTAAGGTATGCGAGCGACCAACGACGCAAGTATCGCGGATTCCTGTTCGAGCGCGTGGGTACACAGTTCAACCGATTCTACCACCAAAACCTGCCCTTCGCCCTCACCGGCGCACAGAAACGCGTGATGCACGAGATTCGGGAGGACATGCGCTCAGGACGACAAATGAACCGCCTGCTGCAAGGCGACGTGGGGTCGGGCAAGACTCTCGTCGCACTCATGTCGATGCTCATCGCCGTCGACAACGGCTTTCAGGCCTGCATGATGGCTCCCACGGAAATTTTGGCCGAGCAGCACTTGCAAACCATCCGGGAGTTCCTGCAAGGAATGGACGTGCGGGTGGAACTGCTCACGGGTATTGTGAAGGGCAAACGGCGGCAGGACATCCTCGAAGGCACCGCCAACGGCGACGTACACATCCTCGTAGGCACCCATGCCATCATCGAAGACAACGTCGTCTTCCACCGCATGGGGTTCGCCGTCATCGACGAGCAGCACCGTTTCGGCGTGGCACAGCGCGCCCGTCTGTGGAGCAAGAGCCAACAGCCACCGCACGTCCTGGTGATGACGGCCACGCCGATACCGCGTACCCTCGCCATGACAATCTATGGAGACCTCGACGTAAGCGTCATCGACGAGCTGCCGCCGGGACGCAAACTCATCCAGACCATCCACAAATACGACAACCAGACGGTCAGCCTCTACAACGGCATACGCCAGCAGATACACCAGGGACGGCAGGCCTACATCGTATTCCCGCTAATCAAGGAAAGTGAAAAAATGGATTTGAAGAACCTGGAGCAAGGGTTTGAGTCCCTGAAGGACATCTTCCCTGAATTCAGGATGAGCAAGGTGCACGGGCGCATGAAGGCCAAAGAGAAAGAGGAAGAGATGCAGCGGTTTGTCAAGGGAGAGACACAGATTCTCGTGGCGACCACCGTCATCGAAGTAGGCGTGAACGTTCCGAACGCCAGCGTCATGGTTATCCTCGACGCACAACGCTTCGGCCTGTCGCAGCTGCACCAGCTCCGCGGGCGCGTGGGGCGCGGAGCCGACCAGAGCTATTGCATTCTCGTGACCAACCACAAGCTCACCACCGAGACGGCAAAGCGCATCGACATCATGTGTCAGACCAACGACGGCTTCCAGATAGCCGAAGCCGACCTCAAGCTGCGCGGCCCCGGCGACCTGGAGGGCACCCAGCAAAGCGGCATCGCCTTCGACCTGAAGATTGCCGACATTGCCCGAGACGGCCAGATTGTACAGATGGCTCGCGACGAAGCCCAGGCCATCATCAGCGACGACCCCACCTGCAAGAAGGCTGAATACCAGTTGCTGTGGGACCGACTGGCCGCACTGAGAAAAAACAACATCAACTGGGCGGCCATTTCCTGAAAGTGTTAAAGCCGGAAAATGGCATTTCGTGCATACAAATTGCATAAACCGCCCTCAGTGTGGGAATCTCACGGTTGTTAACGAACACACAACAACCCTGTAAAGATGTTAAAACGCCTATAAAAATGTGTTAATCAAAAAACATTTTCGCAAAAAATTCGTTATCTTTGCAGCGTCTTTTAATTCTTCGTTAGACTTTTGTAGCGTCTAACGGCGTCTTTTAAGAGGAACGAAAGACCGTTCCAAGCAGAGATCTATAAACCGAGTAACAAAGAGAATATGGCTTTTAAAAATAGGATAAAATCATTGGCAGTATCAGTAGTATTGGCTATCGGCGTGCAGAACGCCTACGGTCAGGACCTCATGGCACGCCAAGCACCCGTTGACAGAAACAACAAAGCAGTAGACTCAATGGCCGTCCGCCATCTGAAACACGTTGAAGACCTCGAAAACCCTTCGTCAGACCTCTATGACTATTGGGACAACACCCATGCATACAAACAGAGTCCGATGCCGGATGTCTACAAGATAGACCTCCGCGGATTCCACATGCCCACCCCGAGCCGCGTCATCACCAGTAACTTCGGCCGTCGTTGGGGACGTAACCACCGCGGTCTCGACATCAAAGTATATATCGGTGACACCATCCGCGCAGCCTTCTCCGGTAAGGTGCGCGTCGTAAAATACGATGGCAACGGCTATGGAAAATATGTAGTAATCCGTCACAACAACGGATTGGAGACCATCTACGGACACATGTCCAAGCAGTTGGTACGCGAAAACCAGACCGTACGCGCCGGACAGCCCATCGGTCTGGGTGGAAACACAGGCCGCAGCACCGGCTCTCACCTCCACTTCGAGACCCGTCTTTGTGGTGTGGCACTTAATCCGGCCTTGATGTTCGACTTCCGGAACCAAGATGTCACCGGAGATTTCTATGTCTATCGCAAGAGTACCGTAGAGTCAGAGTCGGCCAGAGCCACCTCCCTGCGCGGAGTAAAGAACGGTGGACGCTACACACCGGAAGAGGTGCGCGGCACATCGTCTGTACCTACCAAGGCTCCGGAGACCACTAACGACAAGAAAGACGATCCGGTGGCAGCCAACACGGGCGAGATGCGCTGGCATGTCGTTGCATCCGGTGAGACACTGGAGTCCATTGCCCGCAAATACGGCATCAACGTAGAGAAACTCTACCGTCTGAACAACATCGGTCCTTATACAACGATTGCAAAAGGAAACCAGTTGCGTTATCAATAGAAAAAACTTTTTCAGAATATTATAGCAAAGAAAGCCCCGTATGGACATTCGTTCAGACGGGGCTTCCCTTTTATCTGTAATCCAGCAGAGGAATGATACGGCTCAGAAGCATCTCTTCAGAAAGGTGAGACAACGCCTTTTCAACATACGCAGAACGAGCCACAGATGCATCCAGAACGTACGGACAGAGCCGTAATGACCACACATCACCCGATAGCGTTCCTTCAGCGAAGCCCAGTGGTTCTGCGTTGTCTGCCCCTCTTCCAAATACTCGGCCACCACCGCATGCACGTTTCTCAGCGGAAGGTGGTGCTTTTCCGCTTCTTTCATCACACGGATACACCAGTCTACATCTGCCGAGAAGCGATAGTCAAGGTTATAAGGCAACGCACGGGCAATGTCAGCACGGGCATAGAAAGCCTGATGACACACCAGCATCCCTTTTCTGAAGGAACGCCAAGTGAGCTGTTCGGGTGCCGAGAAATGCCGATGACGCAGGAAGCGATATTCCCCGTCGACAATATCAGTATCACCATAGAGCACGGCAGGCAACTCCTCGCCCTCCCCTACGCTTCCGGCCACCTGTTCCAGCGTCTGTCCCGTAGGAAAGGCATCGCCAGCATTCAGGAAGAGAATGTAGTCTCCGCCAGCCAGACGCAGTCCCTTGTTCATCGCATCGTAGAGCCCCCGGTCCGGTTCCGACCGCACGACGACCTCGTGGCGCGTATCCGTTTCCCGATGGCGCGCCTCATACGCCTGCGCCAACGCCACCGTTCCGTCCGTCGAAGCCCCGTCAACGATGATATGCTCCACCTGCGGATACGTCTGCCGCCACACACTCTCGAGCGTATGGGGCAGCACCTTCGCCGCCTGATAGGTAATGGTCACGATGGAGAAGCGTATCATAGCATATAGTTTTTCAGCCCGATGGCTTGGTTATAGACCTCCGTATAGCGCAGGGCGACGGCATGCTGCGAATATTCGCGCATCACCTTGTGCACCGCCTGGCGGCTCAATGCCGCCCGGTCGGCCTCCTCCAGCATCCAGTACATGCCCCGAGCCAAGTCGTCACTGCTCTTATACTGAGCCACATATCCGTTCTTCTGATGCTCTATCATCTCCGGAATGCCACCCACATTGAACCCGAGGCATGGCACACCACAGGCCAACGCCTCCATGATGGTATTGGGAAGATTGTCTTCCAACGAGGGAATGACAAACAGGTCGGCAGCATTGTAGACCGACACAATGGTCGTTGGGTCGCTCACATAGCCCAGCGGATAGGCCGGCAAGGCCAGCCGGCCAGCCACCTCCTCGGCATGACCGCCCAAGATGGCGATGCCCGTCGTGTCACGAAGCTCCGGATGGTTAGCCACAAGGATTTCAAGAGCCTTCACGAGATAGTCCATGCCCTTGCGACCGTCGGTAACCCGTTGCGACACGAACAGCAGCAGCCGCTTGTCCAACGGCAGACCCAGCTGCCGACGAGCTTCCGTCTGGTCCTTGGGACAAAACACCCGCGTATCAATAGGATTAGGGATGCTCGTCACCGTATGCCCCTGCAACAGCTCACTCTGCCGCGCCTGCGCACCCAGCCAGCGGCTACAGGCCACAAACGACACATGCTGCCGGCTGAGCACTGCCAACTTGCGATGCCAGGTCTTGGCCGACAAATCAGACGACGAGCCACCACCCGGCAGCAACGGACAGTTGCCACACTGCCGATGAAAGGCCTGACAGCCGCGTTCATAGTGGCAAATGCCTGTGGCTGGCCACAAGTCGTGCATCGTCCACACCACCGGCTTCGTACTGCTGAGAATCTTACGCAGCCCATTCAGCGACAACATGCCCTGATTGACCCAATGCAGGTGGATGATATCGGCCTCCTGAAACTCCCGCGTCTTTGTAATATCCATGCCCGCATGGGCAATATCAATCTCAAAAAGATGCTTGCGCGAAAAGTGCAGGCGCACGAAGATGCACCAACGCTCCCACAGGAAACGCCACCACGAAAGCATACTGCGTCCCATGGCAACCACAGAAATGTCATCGGTATCCTTGTCACGCACCAGCATCTTCGCCTTCACGCCATTGTTATTGAGCGCATCCTTCAGCCGATGAGCTGCAACAGCGGCACCACCCGTCCGCTCACTCGTATTCACTATCAATACTCTCATACATACAAAGGTAGACAAAAAAGTCGAAACCGCCTCCCCTCTTTCGCCAACAAAATAGGATTCATGTGCAAAATATGCACTGTGTTCGCACACAAATAGTTGATTTAGGTCAAAAATAAGCCCGTTTTGCATAAAAACGAAGTATAAATCGTTGTGGGAACACCAAAATCGTTGTACCTTTGCATCGTCAAAAGGTTAATAGATTGTTTAGGTTAGTAG
>CAMHEA010000012.1 GCA_946184025.1 uncultured Prevotella sp. | reverse complement strand
AGCAGTTCTAATGAGAAAATAATCTGTGCAGATCTGTGTCATCTGTGAGCGAATTTATCTCTCGAATGGTCATGCAGATTTCGCAGATTTTTACCTTCTTCGTGTAATCTGGGAAATTCGTAGTTTCATTGTTCAGTAGTTGGGAGAATTCGTTGTTTGGGGACAGTCGTTCTCCGAAAGTGCCACACTCGCGAGAATTTTTAATTTATTTTTTGAGAATTAATAAATTATTTTTTGAGAAAAAATAAATTAAAAATTCTCGCGTCCGAAGTCCCCTTGATAAACAACTGAGAATCACGGAGTTATAAAAACATTCTTCTGGACTCTTTTTCAAGAGAAGGATGGCGATTCTTCTGCGACTGAAACACATTTTCCCAAAGCAGTTTTTTCTTAAGTGCAAGGAGTTCCTTTTTCATATAAACTTTTTGCAATCTCCATACTTCTTTGTAACTTTGCATCGCCGAAAACCTTTTCGGGGAGCAGGTCCGAAAAACAAATGCACAACATCCCCACACTCCCTGTTAACAGCAAAGAAAATAATACAAAACATATCATTATGATGAAACAATTACGATTACTTTTAATGATTCTACTCTGCACCTTGTTAGGGGGGGTAGAAGGACAGGCGGAAAACTACACTAAAGTTACTTCAACCTCCGAGCTTGAGGAAGGTGCTGTTTATGTTATAGCAGAAACTTCTGAAAGCACTAAGTATTTGGTAACAGGCTATGGCACAAAACTTACAAACGTAACGACAGGTTTTTCTGTAAGCGGAAATACAATCACGACATCTACTGCCACTCCATTAGAATTCACCCTTGGAAAGAGCGGAAATAACTACACCTTAAAGTTTGGTGATAGCTTTTTAGGCTACAACAAAGATACGAATTTTGCTTCCAACACATCAGCTTCTAATAACAAATTTCAATGGTCTATCGGAAATGATTTTGTAATAACAAATGTTAATACAACGACCCGTGTTATAGCAAGAAATGGAACGAGCATTGGAGCTTATTCAACGACGAATAACTACCCTCGATGCTACCTCTTTAAAAAGCAAGCCTCTTTCACCTTAACAGCGGTTAGCAATAATGAAAACTTTGGAACAGTAAGCACAAGTGGAAATGTAATTACGGCTACTTCCAAGGAAGGCTATCGTATAAGCAATAGTATCCCTTACACCATAGCAGAAGGGACGGCCACCGTTACCCAAAATGAAAATACATTTACCGTATCAGCAACTGCTGATTGTACCGTACAAATAAACTTTGAAGTAATTCCATCCCACAATGTGACATTCTCTGTCAATGGAACAACCACATCTCAACTGGTATATGAAGGAACATCCATCACATTCCCTGATTCCCCTACAGCTATTGGTGGAAAAACTTTCGTAGGATGGTCCACTGATGATATAGTAGGAACTACAGACGAGCAGCCAACACTCATTTCCAAAGCCACAATGGGAACAGAAGATGTCATTTTCTATGCTGTTTTCGCTAAAGCTACAGGCAGTGGTACTGTTTGGAAAAAAATTACAACTATTGCAGAAGAAGGAACTTATGTTTTACTTACTAATGAAGAACGCGCTTTTAACGGAACGATATCCAGCGGTCATGGACAATCTACAACGCAAGAATTTATTTTCAATGAAGATGACATTGCCACAACCATACCAGAAGGAATTTGTGAATTAGAGTTTACTGCAACAGAAGATAATAGCGGTTATACCATGTATAATTCTGAATATGGGTATCTTTATGCATCTGCTGCAAAATCTGGAAGTCTTGCATGGAAAGACAATGAAAATAGTTATTGGTTTCATACCGAAGATGAGAACAAGAACTGGAGTTACCAATCCAACAATGCCTATCTTAGAACATACAATAGCACATTCCGGACCTATGGAAACAATAACGGAGACCCCATTCATTTTGCACAAAAAATAGATGATTTGTCATATGCTGATTTTTGCACAACAATAGCAGAAGAAACGATTAATATAAGTGTTTCAAATGCAGAATATGCTACTTTGTACTTCGGCAACTACAACCTGATTGTTCCTGAGAACGTGGAGGCATATACCATTAAGCAGAACAGCGGGCAGGCACTGGTGCGCAGCACGACTTATAAGACGGGCGACATCATCCCCGCCGGTACGGCTGTCGTGGTACACGGTGCGGCTAACACCTATGATTTCGCGCTGACCGACGAAACCGGAACAGCTGATGAGAACAACCTGCTGCGCGGTTCTGATGTGGCAGAACTGACGACCGGGCCGGTAGAGGGAACGGCGTATAAGTTCTACATGCTATCGCTGGATGCAGAGAAGACTCCCGGTTCGGTAGGTTTCTACTTCAACAAGGACGACAGCGAGGGCGGCGCATTTATGAATGGAGCCCACAAGGCTTATCTGGCATTGGAGAAGGATGCCGGTGCAAAGTCCTGCTACCTGTTCAGCGAGCTGGAGGCTGCCGTCGACGACACGCCCGCAGAGCCCATCGAAGAGCCCGGTACGGAGCCGGCAGAACCGACAGAGGACGAGACGGTGACGGGCATCAATGCTCTGCACGAGGCTGCGGAGGCTGGCATGCCGATGTATAACCTTCAGGGACAGCGCGTGGGACGCGACTATCGCGGCATCGTCATCGTGAACGGCAGGAAATTCAAGAAGTAAATCATATCAACGGATAACCCCTCTCCCGTCTCTGTGTGGCTTCTCACCCATGAACCCACGCTGGGCGGGAGTATAAAAAGAAACCAAAGAAATGGAAAAATATATAGCACCTGACACGGAAATCATCTTTTCACAACCGCAAGCCATGCTTGCAGGCAGCGACCCTCAGACCACTGACCAGCCGGGTAGCGGTGAGCAGCTGGCTAAACAAACCGGCTTCGCGGTCGAGGACGACTATGACGAGACAGCTACTTATCCCTCGTTTAACATCTGGGAGGATTAAAAAGAAAAAGGAAATCCGCAGTTCAAGCGTAACTGCGGATTTCCTTGTATTTATCCAACTACGGATTGAAGTGCCGAAGGCGAAGTGAGGCTACATCGGGAACAGTCCGTAGAGTTTTGCGTCGATCATGTCGGTGACCTTACGGAAGTCGGCTTCGTTGTCGCCGAACTTGATGCTATCACCGTCGACGATGATGAGCGGTCCCTGATAGGTGGCTATCCAGTCCTCATAGCGGCGCGAGAGACCTTCCAGATAGTCGATGCGGATGCTCTGCTCGAAATCGCGTCCGCGCTTCTGTATCTGTTCCACGAGCGTAGGTATGCTGGCTCGGATGTAGATCATCAGGTCGGGGAGTTTGACTAAGGAGATCATCAGTTCAAACAGGTCTGTATAGTTGTCGAAGTCACGGTCGGAGAGTTTCCCCTGGTCGTGCAGGTTCGGTGCGAAGATGCGTGCATCTTCAAAGATGGTACGATCCTGGATGACGGTTTCGTCGGACTGGCTGATTTCCACTACTTCCTTGAAACGCTTGTTGAGGAAGTAGATCTGTGTGTTGAACGCCCAACGTTCCATGTCGGCGTAGAAGTCGGCAAGGTATGGGTTGTTGTCTACGGGTTCGTATCTCGGTGTCCACCCGTATCTGTGTGCGAGCATGCGGGTGAGTGTTGTTTTTCCGCTGCCGATGTTTCCTGCGATGGCTATATGCATGGTCTTTTGGTGTTTTGGTGTAGAGGAATCCTCTTTTCCTTATTATATTTTATGTTTCTTGCAAAGTGTCTTGTTCAGAACAAGGAGAACAGCTGGTGGTCGATGCGGTCTACAATGGCCGCGAAGTCCATGGGCTGATTCTCGAAGTCGAGGCTGTCCTTGTCGATGGTGAGCACGGTGCCTTGATAGTGCCGGTAGATGAAATCGTCGTAACGCTGGTTGAGCCCGTTCAGGTAGTCGAGGGAGATGGCTTGCTCGTAGTCGCGTCCCCGCCGTTGGATATTCCGCACGAGGTGTGGCACGCTGGCACGCAGGTAGATCATCAGGTCGGGCAATCCTACAATGTCAGTCATCTGTTCGAACAGTTCCATATAGGTTTCGTAGTCGCGTTGCGAGAGGTTACCCTGCTCATAGTTGTTGCGCGTGAAGACGTGTACTCCCTCGTGGATGGAGCGGTCTTGGATGACGGTGTGTCCCGCCTGACGGATGTCGATGTTGTCGCGGAAGCGTTCCTTGAGGAAATACACTTCCAAGGCGAAGGACCATCGCGGGATGTCCTTATAGTAGTCTTCGAGATAGGGATTGTCCACGACCTTCTCAAATCTGGCTTCCCACCCATAGTGGTGGGCCAGCATGCGTGTGAGCGTTGTCTTTCCGCTTCCTATATTTCCTGCAATTGCTATGTGCATGGCGTTTTTCAATGCGTAACTTCTGCAAAGTTACGATTTAGCGAGAACAAAACCAAAGGAAAGTTTACTTTTCTTTGTTCTGTCGAGCGGCAGTAACTTCTCTAAAGTTACGATTTAGCGAGAACAAAACCAAAGGAAAGTTTACTTTTCTTTGGTCTGTTGAGCGGCAGTAACTTCTGCAAATGATGTCGAATATTCTTCATTTCCCTTGCGAAGAACAGTTTTTTTTATATCTTTGCAAAAGATAAAGTACAGATTTCCATCATAACGGTTAAAAGATTCATGCTTATGAGAAGATTACTGATCATCGTAACGGGACTGCTGATGGGTACGGCCATGACCTCTGCCCAGAAAATGTCGAAGGAAGAAGTGGCTCAGGTAATCACCTATGTGAAGAAACAACCTGCTTGGACATGGGAAATCTATGCCGTCAACGACTCGGTAGCCGACAGGGTCATCAATAAACTGAGCGGACTGAGTGGCCGTTCGGCAAAGCTATGTCGTGAGGAGGTGGAAGAACGCCATGAAAAGAATGCTCCGGTAGTGCGCCTCTACAACAGCATCAAGGGCCGTAAAGGCTCGGCAAAGCATCAGCAACGCGTGGCTGCGCTGTTCGGTGAGGACGAAAAGACCCAGCAGATGCTTGCTCGCATTCTCAGCGAAGAAGAAACCTATCCGCGCTATATCAGTATGCTACGCGCCATGGAGGAGCGCGAGGCAGCCTATGAGGCGAGTGCCCCAGTGCCACAGGGTGATGTTGTGAGCCTGAACGTTGAGACGCATGGCTCGATGTATCCTTATCAGTACCTCTGGCGATTGAAAGTGGAGGGCGACAGCGTGGTGCTCAGCGTCAATCGTGAGGTGAGTTTGGAAGAGCAGATGGTATGTAGGATGAACGGCCAGGAGGTGCCTACCGACGTGCTGACCCTTTCCCGGGAAGGAAAAGGTGGCGAGGTGATGCGCACTGTGGCTGACATCTTCAGGCAGTCGCACCTCTATTCCATCCACGGACAATACATGCCCTACCCTCACGACATCACAGACGGTTCTTCGTGGAACCTCGAGGCCCAGTTTGCCGACGGCACCCGCCTGCGCGGCTATGGCTACATGGCCTATCCGGAGGGAAGCGGCATGGGTGACGTGGAACGCTACATCCGCAAGACCGTCACAGAAGGACTTTCAGAAAAGACAAACCCTTAAAATACCTATGACTATGAAACGTAAACCCAAAATGCACAACGAAGACGAGTTCAATCAGGACAACGTCTATCAGGAAGACGACAGACAAGTGGACCTTCGCAATGACCTGCACGGCGACTGACACGAGCCTGTCATAGTAACAAAACCATCAAAACAAAAGCAAAAAAGACAATGAAGAAGACAAAGAAAACGATTCTCGGCCTCACTGCCGCCACGATGATGCTCGCCGGATGTGGCGGGCTCACCACGGGAATGCCCACGGACGGCACGTCGGCAGGCGGAGCATCTGCTGCCGGTAACATTCTGGGGAGCATCTTGGGAGCCGTGACCAACGGCGAAGCCCTTGGCAACGTGATTTCCTCGGTCATCGGCCTTGACAAGCTGACGCAGCGCACCATCATCGGCACATGGACCTATCAGGGACCTGGCTGCGCCTTCACCTCAGAGAATGCACTGGCCAAGGCCGGCGGAGAGGTAGCTGCCACGCAGATTGAGGAGAAACTGCAACCGCAGTATGACCGGCTGGGCTTCAACGCACAGAACACCTACATCACCTTTGCCCAAGACGGCACCTTCCAGGCCAAGATTGCCGGCAAGGGATGGAGCGGTAACTGGACGTTGGACGAACAGACTGGTGCCCTCAACCTCAAAGGCATGCTCCTGTCGCTCAACGGCTATGCCAAGCGCAACGGCCTTTCGAGCATCAGCATCCTCTTCGAGTCAAAGAAACTGCTGCAACTCTTCCAGATCATGGCAGCCATCAGCGGCAACCAGGCCGTGGAAACCATCGGTGAAATATCCAAGAACTACGACGGCGTAAGGCTCGGCTTCGACCTCGGCAAATAACCTTCTTCTATCAACAGACTACACACATGAGAAAAAACATCGTAACCTTGCTGGTTGCCATGGCTGCTACCGTCATGGCAACGGCTGCCATCGTGGAACGCCCGAAACTCGTTGTGGGACTCGTCGTAGACCAGATGCGGTGGGACTATCTGTATTATTACCGGCCGATGTTCGGTGACGACGGCGTGAATCGGCTGCTCGACGAAGGCTACTCCATGGAGGACACGAAGATCAACTACGTCCCCACAGTGACTGCCATCGGCCATGCGAGTGTCTACACCGGCTCCGTGCCAGCCTTCCACGGCATCCTCGGCAACAATTTCTACGTTGACAACCGGGAGGTATACTGCTGTGAGGATTCTACCGTGCGCAGCGTGGGCTCCGACAACAAAGCCGGTAAGATGTCTCCGCACTTCCTGCAAGCCAGCACCATCGGTGACGAGTTGCAACTGGCCACCGATTTCCGGTCGCGTGTTGTCGGCGTAGCCCTCAAGGACCGGGCTGCCATCCTGCCCGCCGGCCATGCTGCCGATGCGGCCTACTGGTACGACACGAAGGCACGGGCTTTCATTACCAGCTCGTTCTATATGGAACAGCTGCCGAAATGGGTGGAGGACTTCAACCGCCAGCACCGCAATGACATCGACGGCAGCCCGCTGATGAAGCCAGAGGGTGTGACACTCACCTTCCAGATGGCTGAAGCGGCACTGAGAAACATGGAACTGGGACAGCGCGGCGAAACCGACCTGCTGGCCATCAGCGTGTCATCGACCGATGCCATTGCCCATGAATACGGCTTGCGCGACTCCCTGACCCAAGCCAGCTACATGGAGCTGGACCGGCAGGTGGCACACTTTCTGAAGCTCCTCGACCGCACCATCGGCAAGGGACAATATCTGCTCTTCCTCACGGCAGACCATGGTGGAGCCCACGGCTACAACTACTTGGCCGAACACCGCATCCCCTCGGGCGTATGGCAAAGCTGGACCGACCGCCAGAAACTTTCCGACTACATGGCCAGCCAGTACCCACAAGCCGGCGGACGGAATCTGGTGGTGGGCGAGAACATGTCGCGCATCTACCTGCATCACGAAAACATCCGTGAAGCCGGCCTCGACTTTCAGGAGGTGAAGCACACGATGATGGAATACCTGCGCAAAGATGAACGCTTCCAGCATGTCATCGACTTTGAACAGGCTGCAACGGCACCCTTGCCACAGCATGTACGCGAAAAAATCTGCAACGGATACCATCCTGACCGTGCCGGAGACATCTATATCATACCACGCCCACAGGTGGTGATTACGAAGGATCTGCCGGGATTCCGCGGCACCTCACACGGTTTGTGGAACCCTTATGATGCCCACATCCCCTTCGTGCTCTTCGGATGGAATATCCCCCACGGTGCCACCACACAACCGACGACCATCAACGACATTGCGGCTACGGTATGTCACCTGCTCCATATTGAAGCCCCTAACGCTTGTCTGGGAAGAGCCGTGGAACTTCCACTCCCCTCTACAGGAAACATGAACAACAAATAATCAAAAAAGAATGAAATTAGTAATCAACAACTATGACGAGTTTGCCGCCCATTTGGGACAGGAACTCGGTACCAGCGAATGGCTTGAAGTAAATCAGGACCGTATCAATCTCTTTGCCGATGCCACCCTCGACCATCAATGGATACATGTTGACACGGAACGGGCCAAAGAAGAGAGTCCCTACCACTCTACGATCGCCCACGGCTACCTGACACTGTCGCTGCTTCCCTATCTGTGGGATCAGATTATCGACGTGCGCAACATTAAGATGCTGGTGAACTACGGTATGACGGACATGCGTTTCGGACAGCCTGTCATCACAGGTTCACGCATCCGGTTGGCCACTCGTTTGCACAATATCCAGAACCTGCGCGGCATCTGCAAGGCCGAAATCAAGTTCCAGATAGAAATCGAAGGACAGCGCAAGCCCGCCCTGGAGGGCATCGCTGCCTTCCTGTACTATTTTGAATAAAGAAAATAGGAACTCCGTTCCCCCAAGAAACAAAGAACCTGCCCACAGTTCTCCTTTTTGAGAGAGGCTGTGGGCAGGTTCTTATTTGTGGAGACAGGATGAATCAAATCACGTTCTCAACAGGCGTGTAAGGGAGTCCGAAGACATCGGCAACAGCTTTGAAGACTACCTTTCCGTCAACGATATTCAGTCCACGGCACAGGGCAGCATCGTCGCGACATGCCTGCTGCCATCCCTTATCGGCAAGTGCCAGTGCATAACGCAGGGTGGCGTTTGTCAGTGCCATGGTCGACGTGTTGGGCACGGCTCCCGGAATGTTGGCCACGCAGTAGTGAAGGATTCCGTCGACCTCGTAGACGGGTTCGGAGTGGGTAGTGGGATGTGAAGTCTCGAAACATCCACCTTGGTCGATGGCCACATCGACGAGAACGCTGCCCCGTTGCATCAGCTTGAGCATGTCGCGGGTGATCAGATGCGGTGCCTTGTCGCCCGGCACGAGTACGCTTCCGATGACAATATCGGTAGTAGGCAGTTCCTTTCGGATGTTATGCTCGTTAGAATATAAGGTGTGCACATTGACGGGGAGCTCCATTTCCAACTGCCGCAGACGCGGAAGAGACACATCCGTGATGGTGACCTCGGCTCCCATGCCGGCAGCGAGCCGCGCAGCAGCTTCTCCGACGGTACCGCCACCAAGAACAAGGACGCGTGTGGGGCGCACACCGGGTACGCCTGAGATGAGTTTTCCAAGTCCGCCCTTGGTCTTCTGAAGGTAGTAAGCACCGTTGATGGCGGCCATGCGTCCTGCCACTTCACTCATCGGGATGAGCAACGGCAGCGCGCGATTGTCAAGCTGTACCGTTTCGTAGGCCAGACAGACGGCACGGCTGTCTATCATGGCGCGAGTGAGTTCCTCTTCGCAGGCAAAATGGAAATAGGTGAAAAGCAACTGCCCTTCCCTGACCAGTTTGTATTCCGGTTCAATGGGTTCCTTCACCTTCACAATCATTTCGGCATGAGCATATACATCCTCTATCGCAGGCAAGATACGGGCACCGACGGCCTCGTAGTCGCCGTCGCTGAAGCCGCTACCTTCTCCGGCGGTGTGCTGTACGAAGACCTCATGTCCATGTCTGACAAACTCGGCTACGCCAGCGGGTGTCATACCTACTCTGTTCTCATTGTTTTTGATTTCCTTTGGTATTCCGATTCTCATAGTCGTAAGGTTTTAAAGAGGTTGTTGTCTGCCGCAAAGATAAGAAAAATCCCGTTACGTTGTTCTTCGTAACGGGACTTTTTTATTAAAATGAGTGGGATGTGGCTGACGCATCGGATGTGCCAGATAAGTCCTCAACTCTTTGATTGCTTACTTGTCGTACTCCTGCCAGCTCTTGATCTGGATGTCGTCAAGGCTCAGCGACGTAAATGCGTCGATGAAAGACTTTGCCAATCGCACGTTGGTCATCAACGGAACGTTGTGGTCGATGGCTGCACGGCGGATGCGATAGCCGTTGGTAAGCTCGCGCTTGGTGCGGTTTTTCGGCACGTTGATGATCAGGTCGAGCTGGTGACCGGCAATCAGTTCCATCACAGGAACAGGCTGCTGGCCATAGTCGCGTTCGCGAGCCAGACGTTCCAGATAGCCCAGTTCGCCGTTATCGCGGTTCTGTTCCTCGTCAGGCCAGCTCACGGGCGTCACCTCGATGCCGTTGTCCTTGAGGAAGCGGGCCGTACCCTCAGTGCCATAGACCTTGTAGCCGCGCGCTACCAACCGACGGGCGGCATCCAGCAGTTCCACCTTGCCTTTGGCCGGACCGCTGGAAATGAGGATTCCGGTCTGTCCGTCGCTCTTCGGGATGCGATAGCCCGTAGCGATGAGCGCATTGAGCAGTGCTTCGTTGAAGTCGTCGCCAAGACAGCCTACCTCACCAGTAGACGACATGTCTACTCCCAATACAGGGTCGGCATTCTGCAAACGGGCGAAGGAGAACTGCGAAGCCTTCACGCCAATACGGTCGATGTCGAACTCCGACTTATCGGCCGGCGTATATTCGGCCCCCAGCATGATGCGGGTGGCAGTATCGATGAAGTTGCGCTTCAAAATCTTCGAGACGAAGGGGAAGGACCGGCTGGCGCGGAGGTTACATTCAATGACCTTCAAGGTCTGGTCCTTAGCCAGGAACTGGATGTTGAACGGTCCTGAGATGTGGAGTTCGCGGGCGATGCGGCGGCTCACTTTCTTGATGCGGCGGATGGTATCGTAGTAGATGTGGAGTGCCGGGAAGCACATGGTGGCATCGCCGGAGTGCACACCGGCATACTCGATGTGCTCAGAGATGGCATATTCTACGACCTCGCCCTTGTCAGCCACGCCGTCGAACTCAATTTCCTTGGTCTCTTCCATGAACTTAGAGACCACCACGGGGAAGTCTTTCGATACCTCGGTGGCCATCTGGAGGAAGCGGCCCAGTTCCTCGTCGTCATAGCAGACGTTCATGGCAGCACCGGAGAGCACATAGCTGGGACGTACCAGTACGGGATAGCCCACCTCACTGACGAACTCGCGGATGTCGTCGAGGCTGGTCAGTGCCCGCCATGCAGGCTGGTCAATGCCCAACTTGTCGAGCATGGCCGAGAATTTATCGCGGTTTTCGGCGCGGTCAATATCCACCGGACTGGTGCCCAGCACCTTCACACCCTGCCGATAGAGCTTCATGGCAAGGTTATTGGGTATCTGTCCACCCACGCTGACGATGACACCTTCGGGCTGTTCGATGTCGATGATGTCAAGCACACGCTCCAGAGACAGCTCGTCGAAGTAGAGGCGGTCGCACACATCGTAGTCGGTAGAGACGGTTTCGGGGTTATAATTGATCATCACGCTCTTGTAACCCAAGTTGCGTGCAGTCTGGATGGCATTGACAGAACACCAGTCGAACTCTACGCTCGAACCAATGCGATAGGCTCCGGAACCCAGAACGATGATGGATTTCTCATGCTGGTCTATCGGCGTGGTCTTGGCTCCCTCTCCCTTGTGGTAGGTGGCATAGAGATAGTTGGTCTCCTGCGAAGACGCAACGGTGTCGATACGACGTATCTGCGGCATGATGCCAAGCTGGCGACGATACTGACGCACCAAGAGGTTTTCCTGTTCCATGTTGCCGAAAGTAGGCTTCAGAACGAAGCGGGCAATCTGGAAGTCGGAGAAACCTGCCTGCTTCACCTCTGCCAGCTTCTCCGGCGTGATGTCTTCCAAGCGGTCGAAAGCCTCCAGTTCGTGTTTCAGGTCGACGATATGCTTCAGTCGCTCAAGGAACCACTTGTCGATCTTCGTCAGTTCTTCAATGCGGTCGATGGAAAGGCCGTCTTCCAAAGCCTGTGCAATGGCAAAGATACGGAGGTCGGTGGGATGAGCCAGCTCGTGTTCTACGTCGTCGAAACGGGTGTGGTCGTTGCCCACGAAGCCATGCATACCCTGTCCGATCATGCGCAGGCCTTTCTGGATCATCTCCTCAAAGCTGCGGCCGATGCTCATAATCTCGCCGACTGACTTCATGCTTGAGCCGATCTCGCGACTCACGCCCTGGAACTTGGTGAGGTCCCAACGTGGAATCTTGCAAATCATATAGTCGAGCTGCGGAGCGGCATAGGCCGACTGCGGGGTTCCCATTTCACCAATCTGGTCGAGCGTATAGCCCAAGGCTATCTTTGCGGCCACGAAAGCCAGCGGATAGCCCGTGGCCTTTGAAGCCAAGGCAGAGGAACGCGACAGACGGGCGTTGACCTCGATGATGCGATAGTCGCCAGTCTCGGCATTATAGGCAAACTGAATATTGCACTCGCCCACGATGCCCAGATGGCGTACGCAGCGGATAGAGATTTCCTGAAGGAAGGCCACTTGCTCGTCGGTCAGCGAGCAGGTAGGTGCCACCACAATGCTCTCGCCCGTATGGATGCCCAGCGGGTCGAAGTTCTCCATCGAAGCCACGGTGAAGCAATGGTCGTTGCGGTCGCGGATGACCTCGAACTCTATTTCTTTCCATCCCTTCAGGCTTTCCTCGACGAGAATCTGCGGAGCAAAGGTAAAGGCAGACTCTGCCAACGCACTGAACTCCTTCTCATCGCGACAGATTCCTGAACCCAGACCACCCAGCGCATAGGCTGAACGGATCATGATAGGGAAGCCGATGCGGCGGGCGGCAGCCAAGGCAGCGTCCATAGACTCCACAGCCTCGCTCACGGGAGTCTTCAGCTCCACTTCGTTGAGCTTCTTCACGAACAAGTCGCGGTCCTCGGTGTCCATGATGGCTTCTACACTTGTACCCAAAACCTCCACGCCGTACTTCTTCAGCACACCCGTACGATAGAGTTCCGTTCCGCAGTTCAACGCAGTCTGCCCACCGAAGGCCAACAGAATGCCGTCGGGGCGTTCCTTGCGGATGATTTCCGTCACGAAGTAGGTCGTCACCGGCTGGAAATACACCTTGTCGGCAATACCTTCCGATGTCTGGATGGTGGCGATGTTAGGGTTGATGAGCACCGAGGAGATTCCTTCCTCGCGCAATGCCTTCAATGCCTGCGAACCTGAATAGTCAAATTCACCGGCCTGTCCGATCTTCAATGCACCCGAGCCGAGCACGAGCACTTTCTTCAGTTGTCTGTCCATCTCTTCTTTATAACGATTTAAATAGGTAATATCTCCTGTAGGGATAGGCCCGTCCGTCGCTGCGGAAGAACCCGGATGCAAATGCTGACATTTGCGACTGCAAAGGTACGCATAAGTGGCGATAAAGCAAAAAGAAAAGGCTTTTTTCTTTCCTTTCGACACCTTCTTGCCGCTTTTCGTGGCTATTCATCTTTCCATTCTTGCCCAAGAGGAGCCGAAACATCATTTTCTGAGGAAAAGCAAGAAGCCCATCTGAGAAGACTAAAAGGCTCCGCTGAAAAGCCACTGAGCCACACCCATTCTCACGACTATGGCACTTTTTTCAACTCACTGAGATTCAGCGAGTTAGAAAGGACGGCTGTTTCATCCCCCATCGGGACATGAAACCCTATAGATCTGATTGGAGTTTTATCAATTTTCGGAAGTCCATTCCACGGCCTTTCCCTGCTGCAAGGAACGGGGAACGTCAAGAATGCGCTGGTTGCTACTGCCGCGGAAAGGCAGATCGGGGTCGCGAAGGGCTGCAATATAAGGTCCGTCGACGAGCACGTCGAGCTGCCGGAGCAGCGGAAGGGCATGCAACCGGATGCCTTCATCGGACAGAAGCTGCTCAAAGGTGAAGCCGGTATAGCACCAGATGGTCTTCTGCGAATGGCTGCGGATGGCACAAGCCAGCTCCGTGAAGGCCTCAGCCTGATAGAAAGGATCGCCGCCGGAGAAGGTTACGTCGGCAAAAGGATCGGCAAGGATGATGCGCAGGAGGTCGTCGACGCTCATTTCATGGCCGCCGTTCATGTCCCACGACTGGGGATTGTGGCAGCCAGGACAATGGTGCAGGCAACCGGCACAATAGATGGTGGTGCGGAAGCCCGGCCCGTCTACGGTTGTGTCTTCTAAGATGTCAAGTATGCGCATCCTGAGTGGGGAATATAGAAACAAAAAAATCAGGATGCAGGACTTAGCGCGGAAGGGAGGAGATTCCCCCAAACCAGGTACTAAACCCTGCATCCTGAACCCATACTAATCATGCGTGACGCGATCATTGAGTTCGGCCAACTTGCCGCTGTTCCACCGGTCGGTGGTTCCAACAAGATAACCGGTGATGCGCTGCAGGCGGTCTATGTGGTGACTGCCGCACTTCGGACATGCTTCCAAATGGTCGTCGGCATTCTCATAGCCGCAATCCATACAGCGGTTGCGGTTGTGATTGACACTTCCATAACCCATGTTGAGCTGATCCATCATGTCTACGACGCGCTGGATGACTTGCGGATTGTGGGTGGCATCACCGTCTATCTCAACATAGAAGATGTGTCCGCCGCGCGTCAGGTCGTGGTAGGGAGCCTCCACCTCGGCCTTGTGGCGTGCCGTACACTTGTAGTAGACGGGAACGTGGTTGGAGTTGGTGTAATAGTCGCGGTCCGTGACACCAGGAATCACACCGAAGTCCTTGCGGTCTTTCTTCGTGAACTTACCGGCAAGCCCCTCGGCGGGAGTGGCCAGCACCGAATAGTTATGCTGGTAGCGTTCGCAGAAATCGTTGACACGGTCACGCATATAGGAAATAATCTTCAAGCCGAGTGCCTGCGACTCTTCGCTTTCGCCGTGGTGATGGCCGGTGAGGGCTACCAGACATTCAGCCAGTCCGATGAATCCGATGCCGAGAGTACCCTGATTGAGGACGGGCTCGATGGTTCCGTTAGGATCAAGCTTGTCAATGTCTATCCACAGCTTGCTCATCAGCAGCGGGAACTGCTTGACAAAAGCCGTCTTCTGGAACTGGAAACGCTCGTCGAGCTGGCGTGCCGTGACCTCAAGCATGTTGTCGAGCTTGGCAAAGAAAGCATTGATGCGCTGTTCGCGGTCCTTGATGGACATGCACTCAATGGCCAGACGCACGATGTTGATCGTAGAGAACGACAGGTTTCCACGCGCCACGGATGTCTTCCGGCCAAACCGGTTCTCAAAGACGCGCGTACGGCAGCCCATCGTAGCCACCTCATGCAGGTATCGCTTGGGGTCGTCAGACTTCCATTCTGCATCTTGGTTGAAGGTTGCATCGAGATTGAGGAAGTTGGGGAAGAAACGGCGCGCCGTAACCTTGCAAGCCAACTCGTACAGATCGTAGTTGGGATCGCCGGGCAGATAATTGACTCCCCGCTTCTTCTTCCAGATCTGTATGGGGAAGATGGCCGTCTCGCCGCCACCCACTCCTTCGTAGGTGCTCTTGAGAATCTCACGCATGATGCAGCGACCTTCGGCCGATGTGTCGGTACCATAGTTAATTGAGGAGAACACAACTTGGTTTCCACCCCGCGAGTGGATGGTGTTCATGTTGTGGATAAAGGCTTCCATGGCCTGATGCACGCGCCCTACGGTCTTGTTGATGGCATGCTGCTTGATGCGGTCAATGCCCTCCAACCCTTCAAGCGGCCGCTGCAGGTAGTCGTCAATAGCCGCATCCATCAGCTCGGCGAACGACTGTCCGTAGAGCTGCTCCAAGTTTCGGACCTCCTCCTGATAGGATGCACGGACATAGGGAGCCAGATAGAAGTCGAAAGCGGGGATGGCCTGTCCGCCGTGCATCTCGTTCTGGCACGTCTCCAACGAGATACACGCCAGCACGGAGGCCGTCTCAATGCGCTTGGCGGGTCGGGAGGCTCCATGCCCGGCCGTAAATCCATGCTCAAGGATGTTGTCCAGCGGATGCTGCACGCATGTCAGCGACTTGGTGGGATAGTAGTCCTTGTCGTGGATATGCAGATAGTTGTGCAGAACGGCCTCGCGCACATCCTCAGAAAGCAGATAGTCGTCGACAAAGGGCTTGGTGGTTTCCGAAGCGAACTTCATCATCATACCCGCCGGCGTATCGGCATTCATGTTGGCATTCTCGCGGGTGATGTCATTCGACTTCACATTGACGATGTCGAGGAACACCTCACGCGTCTTGGCCTTACGGGCAATGCTCCGCTGGTTGCGATATTGGATGTACTTCTGCGCCACATCCTTGCGGCTCGACTTCATCAGCTCCACCTCCACGGCATCCTGGATGGCCTCAACGGTCATCTGCGTCTTGCCACGGAAGGCAATGTAGTCGGTTATCTTCTCGATGAGCTGCTCGTCCGCACCCTTATCTGTGTGAAGCATGGCCTTACGGATGGCGGCCACGATTTTCTGTTCGTTGAAGCCGACAATGCGGCCGTCACGTTTTACAACTGTCTGTATCATTCTTGATGTTCTCCTTTTATTTGTAACAGGTTCCCTTCCCGATTCGGAAAGGGATTGCAAAGATACGAATAATACCTATAAGTTGTACGTTTTGGATAACTTTTCAGGTGTTAAATAATGTCAATCCACTCAGAACCAATAGTTTATAAAAACAAATCGGGAAACTTTTGCTTTTAAATAAGTTTCCCGATTATCCAAAAAGAAAATTCAAACCTGCAAGAATGCAGCTTTTACTGCTCTCTCCGCTGGTCGAATTTCCGAAGAAAATAGTTAAAGGCTTCCAGTCCCAAGAGGACAAGGAAAGTGGAAGCAATGGCCAAGACATAGAGCCCGGCACCGCAGGCCAGTCCGATGGCGGCTACTACCCACACACCGGCAGCCGTGGTGAGTCCGCGCACCACATTCTCGCTTTTGTGGAAGATGATCGTTCCCGCACCGATGAAGCCGATACCCGACACCACCTGTGCAGCAATGCGCGACACGTCAAGCCGGATGTTCGGATTGTCGGTCGCCATCACATCGCCGAAACCATGGGCTGAGATGATCATAAACAACGCCGAGCCAAGCGCCACAAGGAAATGGGTACGGAAGCCGGCCTCCTTGGCACGGTATTCACGTTCCAGTCCGATGAGTCCGCCCAACACGGCAGCAGCGAAGATGCGCAGAATAAACTCCAGAGTCATTGCCATAACCTATATGATGAAGACCGCCTCCCCCGAGAAAGCTCCCCGTAGGGAGACGGCCTGATGCCAACTTATTTTTTCATGAATTTCTTTCCGTTCCGAATCACGATGCCTTTATAGCTGTTGCCGACACGCTGTCCGGCCAGATTGTATGTTGCGTCGTTACCGACACGGAGTCCGGAGACATTCACCTGTTCAATGCCCGTGACAGGCACAAGGGAGAAGTAATCGCTGTAAACACTCTTTAATGTCACGCCACAAAGATAGTCATTTTTCCGATAAAAAGCCTCCTTTCTTGGCATTTTTTTACAGAAAGATAAAAGGACGTGCTTTGCTCACCTCCGCTTCAGCTCCTTAGCCAGCCGGCGCAACTTCTTCAGCTGCTTGCGAGCTGCCGTCTCGCCACGTTGCATCATGTCGCTGATGGCCTCGGGCTTGAACGAACCGGCACCATAGCCCTTCAGGTCGGGATTGATGTAGATGTCGCAGCATTGCCGGTTTTGCTGATACTTGCGCAGGTCGGGGCGTTCCACCGCCCAGTTCAGCAGTCCGCCAATGCCGAATTTCTCCTTGAGCGAGACGCGGCTGTCCGCATCCTCGTCCTCGTGGTGGTTCTGCGTCAGGTCAATGGCAATGATAACGTCGGCTCCCATCGCCTTGGCCACGTCGCACGGCAGGTTGTTGATCAGGCCACCGTCGTGCAGCCGCAGCGTGTCGACCCTCACCGGCTTGAACACACCGGGTATGGCCATGCTGGCCCGCATGGCGGTGGTGAGGTCGCCGTGGTCGAAAACATACTCCAGGTGGTTCTTCCCGTCGTAGGCCACGCAACGGAAACGCTTCCACACGCCCACGGAGTCGTATGGCAACGGCGCATGCATGATCATGGAGTCCAACAGGCTGACAATGTTGTCGCCCCGCATGATGCCCGCCGACGTGTCCTTCCGCTTGGAATGAGCGCGGCTGAAAGGAAAGCCAAGGACGTAGACGGTGCCTTCCTCGTCGCGCGCCACTATCTTGCGCCGCAGACTGTCGCGCCGGTCGCCCAACAGCGACAGCCATTCTTGCGATTGGAACATCTGCTGAATGTCGGCCGAGCGATAGCCACATGCATACAAGCCACCCACGATGCTGCCGATGCTCGTGCCTACGATGAAGTCGGGACGGAGACCTGCCTCCTCCAGCACTTTCAGCGCACCCGCATGGGCCGCACCCTTGGCTCCGCCGCCGCCCAGCACCAGTGCCAGCCGCGGCCGATGGGGGCCACTATTCTTCGCCGTCGTCACGTTCTCACCGCCGGCGCGGGCTTGCAGCACCGTCGTCGCCATCAGCATCATCCATACAAGCAATGTCTTTTTCATGTCGTATATCGTCTGTCTATGATTCCACGGGACAAAGATACAACTTATTTTTGACACAAGTCAACAAAAAGCTGTCTTTCGTCAGTTTTCCATTTGTTTGCGCACTCCGTTGCCGGAATTGCACTACCTTTGCATCGTCAAAAGAAACGAAAGACAGATTTAGGATAACAAGATGTTTAACAACGGCCGCCTGCGGAAGAGCGCTCCCGCAAGAAAAGGCAAAAGCAACTCAACGACAGGCGAGCTTAAAAGAAAAGAAAGGTAAAAAGATGATGGTAACATTTGGAATCGTATTTATTGTGGCTGCTACCATGTTTGAGGCCATGCGCGTCAGCAAGAAAATTGACCTCGGCAAGTAAGCCGCCCGCTTTTTAGAGAGGCATACTCTTTTTCATAAACGCATAGATTTAATATGTTGACAGTGGCTTGGCACGCGATGTGCCAGGCCATTTTCTTTTTCCCATGCAGGTGCATCCGTGAAGTAATACAGCCTGTATTACTCTGTAATAGAGCCTATATTACTTGGCAATATAGACTCTATTGCTTGGCAACCGACTTGTTGCGGAAGCACGCGAAAGCCCCCGTTCGAGCGGAAAAGGAGGCAGGAGACAGGAGTTCAGGAATCCAAAAGACGGTCTTACTCACCTGCTCGCCAGCCAAAGAAAAGGTAACCGGAGAAGGAAGACAGGAAAACAGGAATCCCCCAAACGGCCAAAAGAAAAAAAGACGAATGAAAAAAATGAAAAAAAAGCGAAATTGTTTGCAGATTACAATCAGAATGCTTAACTTTGCAGCAGAATGGTGGAGAGGGTTCGGAAAGCTCCTCTTTCACTTCAGATCCTAATTGACTTTTTCATTAATTGAAAGTAGATATTTTTTTCATGGTATTAGTTTTTAAGGTTGGAGCACTGAAGTCGTGAGACTTTGGTGCTCTTTTCGTATGGGAAAGTCTGTCTGTGGAAGGTCAGGAAATTCTCCAAGCGTCAGCCACTCTCCACACTCAAGCAGGAATGCAAGGCTTTGCGTCAGCCTCTACAGCCATGCACATGATTCCCACTGACTATGGCGATGTCATGCACTACGCTCCTACACATCCAGAAGGGTCGTCTCTCCGTCGTGCAAGGCTTCAAAATAGGGTGGCTCGTCGCGCAACTGGATGTCGTCGTAGAGGAATGGTACGATGACAGTGCCTTCGCCATCGGGGCGTACCAAGCCGAAACGGCCGTTGCGCTGGGCAATGACGGGCATCGTCTTGAGGTCGTCTACATAGACATAGGGGGTGCGCAGAAAGTCGTAGACGGCCGGGATGAGCACCGTGCCGTCGTGAGCTGTCAGCCCGAAATGGCCGTCGGCAGACTCGCTGACGCGATGGTACTGCAGGTATTTGTCCTTGGCGCGGTTTTCATAGAAAGCCATCCGCGCCTCGTCGGCAAGCATCTCCAGGAAGTATCCGTAGGTGTCGCAATAGTCGGCCATGGCGCGTGCCACGACGAGTTTCCAGTCAAGGCCGTCCACGGAATGCCTGTTCAGGTCGATATAGCGTGCCAGTGCCTGCTCGCGCTCAGGCTGGGGGAGTTCCCGAAGGCGTTGTTCGAAGCGTATCATGTGGGCATGGGAGCCTTTCATGGCCTTGATATACCGGTGCATCTGGCGTGAGATCTCGTCGCAGACGAACTTGTCTATCTGCCGTAGCTCTATCGGATCGGTATATTCCATCTTCAGATTGTCATGTGTAGTCGTTTCCATAGGATTTTGATGTTATAGGGTTGAATTATTGCCGGAAGCCTGCGGCCAGTTCTTTGCAAACCGTCTGTCTCCTTTTGCAAAGATAAGACTTTTCTCGGAAACGAAAGAAAAGGAACGGAAAAAATCTTCCAAAGAACAAATTCCGCCCTTCCCTTGCGGTTATTCCAGAGGAAATCACTATCTTTGTGGTCGGAAAAACACCAACCTTTAAGTAACCTTCTATCTACTATGGACGCAATCAAAAATTTCGAAGAACTCATAGACCACCTGCGCCTGCGTGGAGACCGCAAGCGTGTGGCCGTGGTATGGGGCAGCGACGAATACACCCAGAAGAGTGTGATGCTGGCCTTGGAAGCCGGATTCATTGAAGCCGTGTTCGTGGGATGCCGCGAGGCTGTCGAACAGAACAACGTGCTCATGCGCCACCAGGAACACATCAGCTTCGTCCAGGCCGACGACAGCGACGAAGCAGCCAGCAAAGCCGTGGAAATGGTACACCGCGGAGAGGCCGACATCCTGATGAAAGGCATGCTCAACACCGACAACCTGCTGCGTGCCGTGCTCAACAAAGAGACGGGCATCCTGCCGCGCGGCAACGTGCTGACCCACATCACGGTGGCTTCCTTCTTCTCCTATCCCAAACTGTTGTTCTTTACCGATTCAGCGGTTATCCCCTACCCCACACAAGAGCAACGCGCACAACAGATCCGATACATCACCTACGCCGCCCGATGCTTCGGCATCGACACGCCCAAGGTGGCACTCATTCATTGCTCGGAGAAAGTGCAGGAGAAACACTTCCCCTTCACGGCCGGCTATGCCGAACTGATCAGCCGTGCCAACGACGGAGCGTTCGGAAGCTGCCTCGTCGACGGACCGATGGACGTGAAATGCGCCTGTTCGGCCGAAGCCGTGGCCAAGAAGGGGCTGCAGTCGCCCATCGGCGGAGAAGCCGACTGCCTTGTATTCCCCGACATTGAAGCCGGAAACATGTTCTACAAGTCACTCACACTCTTTGCCCACGCTGAGACGGCAGCCGTCCTGCAAGGCACGCTCTGCCCCGTGGTACTGCCTTCGCGCGGCGACTCCAAGCTCTCCAAGTTCTATTCGCTCGCCCTTGCGGCACTGTAAGGAAAACAAACAGCTACACCTATGTATATATTAGTCATCAATCCCGGTTCCACGTCGACCAAAATGGCCGTCTACGAAGACCATAAGCCCATGCTCCTGCGTTCCATCCAGCACACGGTGGAAGAACTGTCACAGTTCGACGAGGTGACCGACCAGTTCGATTTCCGCAAGCAACTCGTCATCAGTGAGCTCAAACGCATGGGATGCGAGTTCAACTTCGCCGCCGTAGTAGGCCGCGGCGGACTCTACAAGCCTGTAGAAGGCGGCGTTTACGAAATCAACGAGAAGATGGTGGACGACACCAAGCGTGCCATACACAAACATGCCTGCGACCTCGGATGTATCATCGCCTACGAAATAGCCAAGGATATTCCCGGTTGCCGCTCGTTCATAGCCGATCCGGGAGTCGTAGACGAACTGAACGACTATGCACGCATCTCCGGCTCGCCGCTGATGCCCCGCATCTGCATCTGGCACGCACTGAACCAGCGCGCCATCGCACGCCGCTATGCCAACGAAATAGGCCGCAAATATGAGGATCTCAACCTCATCATCTGCCATCTCGGAGGCGGAATCTCCATTGCTGCTCACGAACACGGGCGCGCCGTGGATGCCAACAACGCCCTGGACGGCGAAGGACCTTTCTCGCCCGAACGTGCCGGAAGCCTGCCGGCAGCCGACCTCATACGCCTCTGCTTCTCGGGCAAGTACACCGAGGCGCAGTTGCTCAAACGCGTGGCCGGCAATGCAGGACTGATGGCTCATCTGGGAACCAACGACATGCGCGAGATTGAGCACCGCATTGCCTCGGGCGACAAACATGCAGAACTGCTTGTAGACGCGATGATCTACCATACAGCCAAGAACATCGTGGCCGAAGCGGCCGTCTTCTGCGGCAAGGTGGATGCCATTCTCCTCACGGGCGGCATGGCACGATCGGAATATGTCATCTCCCGACTGCGCAAACGTATCGACTTCCTGGCTCCTACGCACTGCTATCCCGGTGAAGACGAGATGGAAGCACTGGCCCTGAACGCCTTGGCCGTGATGCAAGGCACCCGCACGGCCAAGGTCTACGAATAAGATTCACATACAGCAGAAGCCCGCTCTTTTCCCAACATGGAAAGGAGCGGGCTTCTGCGATATTACAGGCGGACGGGAACCGAAAGTTGCAACTCGGTGAAGTCGGCCTTGGTGGCATGGGCATTGACGGAGAACCCCAGGGAGACTCCGCCAAGGTGGGGCAACAGGTAATGGAGGCCAATGCGCTCATAATAGGGTTTCTCCAGCTCACGGGCACCATGTCCCATGTGGCGGAACAGGTAATAGCCTATGCCGCCATGCAACGACAGCCGGCCGAAGTAGGCCCGATGGGCGACGGCCAGACCTACGCTCCAAGGCGAATGGCGTTCGTCGTAGCCGTTGCTACGGTCCAGCTCGGCAACATGGGAGCTGTAGGAGCCGTAGAAGAGGTCTATGCCGAGGCCGGTGGCAAACTTCCGGTGCCATCGCCAGAGGATGTCGGCTTGCAGGGAATAGGCCATATAGAAGTGAAAGTCGTCGGTACGATAGTCAGGATGGGTCGGTGGCGTGCCAAACTGGGTCTTCTGCCAGTCTTCCAAAAGGGTTTTTCCGCCGATGCCCATGGTAAATTCAAGAAAGGTATAGGGACGGAAGCGGAGACTGTCGGGGCGTGAGGACGCCGAAGCGGAAGCCCGACTTTCCCTGCCGGAACCAACAGGCAGACGCACGCCGAGGAAGGGCGAAACGTAGTTGGCACCCTTGTTGGGGCGCGCCAGGGCTCCGTTGCTGTGATGGGCAAAGTCGATGCCACCCACAAGGTCCAAGTCCTGCGACACATGAAAGGCAGCCTGCAGGCCTGCCGTAAAGAAAATGTTGAGATGGGAACCGATGATTTCGTTGTCAATGGCATCGGTCTTATTATAAATATGGTGGCTGTAGCCGATGCCCGTACCGATGTAGTAGGCCAGTTCCCAATGGCGCGTATGCAGGAACGGGCGTGTCAAGGTACCATAAAGCGTAAGGACATTGCCCAGATGGGTATCATAGTCAACGGGAACAAGCTGTCCCCAAGAGGGATCGGCATTGCGGTGCATCGTCGTTCCATGGTTCAGGGAGTAGCGCAGGCCTGCCGACAGATAGGCTCCGCCCCACAGCTGCGGATCAGCATCGCCTGCCAAGGATAGGGGCAGGGTCGTTTCAAGACTCAGGGCGTGGGTCTCCCCTTCCTGAAGCCATTTCTTCATATACTTGTCCGTAGCGATGACACGCCCCGGTGCATACTTCAGCGTGAGACGCGGACGGCTGTCGGACGTGAGCGTATCGGCATCCTGTGCCTGCCCTGCAAGCGGACAGAGCCCTGACAGGAGTCCTGCCAGCCACAGACTCGCCGCAAACGGCAAACGAAACGGATTTTTTACCACAACAGAATCTTATACGCTACGGTCAGTGAAAGCATCTGATTGCGTGCTTCACCCATGATGCGCTTCGCTTGCTCCGACCGCGGCAGCTTGCGGATGGCATGATTATAGCGCAAGTCGACCTGCCACTGCCCCCATTCGTAGCCCACGCCGAGGGGAACGGACACGTCGCCACGATGGATGCGGTCGTAGAGGTCGGACGAACCGCCATGGTATTTGGCCCGTGCACCTACGCAGCGCGCCAGATGGAGGCCGGCATAGAGGCTCAAGGGAAGCTCCTGACGCGGATACCAACGTGCCAAATAGACCGAGTTGATGTAGTCCAGACTATACTCATAGCCTTTGGAAGTCTCCTCATAGGTCGTACCGTCGGCACGTTCGTAGGTCATCGTATGGTCAACACCCGTCGTTCCCTGCCGCGAATAGGTGATTTCCATATCCACAGCCAGGTTAGGCAGAAGAAAGACCTCAATAAAACCACCACCGGTGAACGTCACCTTGGGACTGCCTCCCATGGAGGTGATGTTGGTAAGGTTCACTCCCACCTTCGGACCGGCATAGATATCCCACAGCGTATGAACACCCGTGGGCTTCACGTCTTGGTCCATCATCTTGAAGGTCTGCTTCACTCCGCTTGCCACCTTCTGTCCGAAGGTGCGGTTATCTACCGAGCGGGGCATGCTGGTGTCGTCGATCTGTGCCAGCGCAGCCGTCGCCGTCAGGGCGGCTATCATCATACTGATTATCTTCTTCATAAGAAATGGCATAAAAAACACTTTCGTTTGCAAAGGTACGATTAAGCGAGCGAAAAGCAAAAGAAATCCATTCTTTTTTCTTTGCCGAGCGCAAGTACCTTCGCTGAGATTTACGAAGCAAAGGTAGTGGAAGTCGGAGACAAATCAAAGAAAACGAAAGGAAAAAGCACCCCAACACGTTTTTAGGAGCATCTGAGCCTCACCCGTAAACCACTGAGGCTCAGAAACTTAGTAAAAGAACTTCAGACACGAGAATTTTTAATTTATTTTTTCTCAAAAAATAATTTATTAATTCTCAAAAAAT
>CAMHEA010000011.1 GCA_946184025.1 uncultured Prevotella sp. | reverse complement strand
GTGTATTTTACCAAGGAAATTACGCCCGAGGCTCTTGTCAAAATCTATGAGGCAGTAGGAAAGGAAGCGCAAGGCCGCGTAGCCGTGAAGATTTCGACGGGCGAAGGAGGCAATACGCACTATCTGAAGCCTACGTTGATTCGTAATCTTGTGGAAAAAGTGAATGGAACTATTGTGGAATGCAATACAGCTTACAGCGGTTCGCGTCAGGAGGTAAGTAAGCATTGGCAGACAATCCATGAACATGGTTTCGATTCGTTGTTTGCTGTCGATATCATGGATGAATTTGGAGAGGTCCGCATCCCCGTACAGGACAAGAAACACTTGAAGTATGACATCGTTGGTGATCATCTTGGACACTATGACTTTATGATTAACCTGGCTCATTTCAAAGGCCACGCCATGGGCGGTTTCGGTGGCGTTCTCAAGAATGCAAGTATCGGTGTGGCTTCAACGGCTGGAAAGGCTTATATCCATACGGCAGGAAAAACGACGGATTTGTCGAAAGCCTGGACACCAGAGTATATCGCTGCCGGTCCTACGCAGGATTTGTTCTTGGAGTCGATGGCAGCTGCAGCCCAAGGCGTGCACAATTATTTCGGCGGCAACATTGTATATATAGATATAATGAATAACATGTCGGTAGATTGTGACTGTGATGGACATCCGGCAGAACCTAAGTTGAAAGACATGGGTATCCTTGCCAGCCTTGATCCCGTGGCTGTAGACAAAGCATGTCTTGATAAAGTATTCAACCATCAGGCTGGAAAGGATGATGACGAGAAGCCGCTGATAGAGCGCATCAACCGCCAGCACGGCACTTACATCGTTGATTACGCCGAGCAGATTGGTTTGGGCTCAAAGGAGTATGTACTGATTGATCTCGACAAATAGTAGTGCTTAAATCCGCCAAATACAAAAACAATTTGAAAAAAGACTTATGCGATTAAGAAAAATTCTGTTTCCGGTATGTTTGCTTGCCGGAAACGTTGTTGTTGCATTAGCTCAGACAGATACCTTGGCCTTGCAGGAAGTCGTGGTGACAGGAACTCGTTCTGCAACTGATGTACGCCATTTGCCGATGACGGTCTCTGTGTTGGGACGCGAAGAACTGACGGGTAATCACCAGACCTCGGTCCTGCCTTCTGTAAGCCAGTTTGTCCCAGGGATGTTCATAACTGGTCGCGGAGTTTTGGGCTATGGTGTCTCCGGTGGTGCTGCGGGAGGAATCAATATGCGTGGCATCTCAGGCGGAGCCGGCCAGTTACTGGTGCTCATTGATGGTCATCCGCAGTATAATGGAGTCTACGGGCATCCCATTTCGGACAGCTACCAGACACTGATGGCGGAGAAAGTAGAGGTGCTGCATGGTCCAGCGTCCGTACTCTATGGTAGCAATGCCATGGGAGGAGTTGTCAATATCGTGACACGAGACATGAGAACCGATGGGACTCACACAGACTTGAATCTGGGAATAGGGAGCTATGGTACCTTGCAGACAGAAGTGGCCAATCAGTTGCGCTATGGAAGATTCAGCAGCATCATAGCCGCACAATACAACCGGACCGACAACCATCGGCCGCGAATGGGATTCGAGCAGTATGGCGGCTATGCCAAACTTGGTTATGCCTTCAGTGACCACTGGAAGGCTCGTGCCGATGTTGACATTACACATTTCAATGCATCCCATCCTGGCAGTGTTGCCTCTCCGTTGTACGAAGCTAATCAGTGGATTACGCGTGGCTTTGTCTCCGCTGCATTGGAAAACCAGTACGGCCGGACAAGCGGAGCTGTCAGTGTGTATAGCAATTTCGGTCGGCACAAGATAGATGACGGAACCAATGATGCCGCTAAGCCGACTGCCCGATACTTCCGCTCACGCGATGCACAGACGGGAATCTCCTGGTATCAAAGTGCAAATCTCTTTGACGGAAACCGCCTGACAGTGGGCATAGACTATCAGCACATCTACGGACGTGCATTCTATACATCGAAGGAAACCGGGGCGGTGATGGATACACCCAACAAGCAGAGCGGACATTCCCACCGCAATGAGGTGGCAGCCTATGTGGACTTCAGGCAGGATCTCCTTCCGTGGCTTACCGTGGATGCCGGCATCCGCCTTGACCATCATTCCGTTACGGGCAACGAATGGGTGCCGCAGGGAGGAGTAGTAGTCCGTCCTGTAGAGAGCGGAGAAATCAAGGCTATGATAAGCAAAGGTTTCCGCAACCCGTCCATGCGTGAAATGTATCTCTATCCTCCGTCGAATGAAAACTTAGAGCCGGAACGGCTGATGAACTATGAACTATCGTGGAAACAGCGTCTTCTGGGACAGCGTCTCGTTTACGGACTGAACATCTATTATCTGAAAGGCGACAACATGATTCAGACTATGCCCATAGACGGAAAGCCCCGCAATGTGAATACAGGGGAAATAGAGAACTATGGCGTGGAGTTCATGGCCGACTATCACATCAACCGGCATTGGAGGGTGCAGACCAATCACAGCTATCTGCACATGAAGACCCCCGTGCTGGCTGCACCACGCTATAAAGGCTATCTCGGTGCAGACTATCGTCATGGATCATGGACCCTCAAAGTAGGCTTACAGCAAGTAGCAGGTCTCTATACGGCAGTCGGTGCAGAAGAAGAACGCGAAAGCTTCTTGCTTTTCAACACCACCATTGCCTATCAGCTGTGTCCGCAGGTAAGCCTCTGGCTGCGCGGCGAAAACCTTTTGGCACAGAAATACGAAATCAATGCCGGATTCCCGATGCCGCGTGCAACCGTCATGGGCGGCGTAAGCATCAGGCTGTAACTCCTGCATCCTCCCGAAAATGTTTGAAAATAAAAGTAAAAATGTTTGGTAGATCCAGCTAAAACCCGTAACTTTGCAGCCGTTTAGCAAAATTGTACAATTAAAAATAGTTGATGAAAAACGACAAAATGAAGAATCAGTACCGCGTGAATGAACAAATTCGCGTCAGGGAAGTACGAGTGGTTAGCGATGCCGGTGCAGAAGTAATGCCTACGCGTAAGGCATTAGACCTTGCACGACAGCAGGGGATGGATCTCGTAGAGATTTCCCCCAATGCCCAGCCGCCAGTTTGCCGAGTCATCGACTATAGCAAATTCCTTTACCAGCAGAAAAAACGCCAGAAGGAACTTAAGCAGAAACAGGTGAAGCAGGAAGTCAAGGAAATCCGCTTCGGACCCCAGACCGACGAGCACGACTATCAGTTCAAACTGAAGCATGCCATTGAATTCCTTGAAGAAGGCAACAAAGTGAGAGCCTATGTGTTCTTCCGTGGCCGCTCCATCCTGTTCAAGGAGCAAGGCGAAGTCCTTCTCCTGCGTTTTGCCAACGACCTTGAGGAATATGGAAAAGTAGAGCAACTGCCTAAGCTCGAAGGAAAGAAGATGTTCCTCTATCTGGCACCCAAGAAAGCTGGTGTGCAGAAAAAGAGCCAGCAGAAACGTGACAATGAGCGTCGCGAAGCTGAAGCCAAGGAAGCCGCTAAGGCCGCCCAGGAAGAAGCCGCAGCCAAAAACGGACTCTTTGCCAATGCCAAAGGCGGCGAAGACATCCTGAAAAAGTTGCAAGGCGACGACTGATTATGAAGCAAACAGGTGCGTAACGCCGGGTATATGCGTTGCCACCATTAATAAATAACAATTTAAAATAAAGAAAAAATGCCAAAAATGAAGACAAACTCCGGTGCAAAGAAGCGTTTTCGTTTCACCGGAACCGGTAAGATCAAGAGAAATCACGCTTACCACAGTCACATCCTGACTAAGAAGACAAAGAAGCAGAAGAGGAATCTTGTGCACACAACCCTCGTAGACAACACCAACCTCAAGCAGGTTCGCGAACTGCTCTGCCTCCGTTAAACATTAGTCAAACAATTAAAGAAGTAAAATTATGCCAAGATCAGTAAATCACGTTGCTTCAAAAGCAAAGAGAACACGAATTCTGAAGCTCACAAAAGGTTACTTTGGAGCTCGCAAGAACGTTTGGACGGTAGCCAAGAACACTTGGGAGAAGGGTTTGACTTATGCTTACCGTGACCGTCGTAACAAGAAACGCAATTTCCGTGCATTGTGGATTCAGCGTATCAACGCAGCTGCACGTCTTGAAGGCATGAGCTATTCTCAGTTCATGGGTGCCCTGCACAAAGCTGGCATCGATTTGAACCGTAAGGTACTGGCCGACCTCGCAGTCAACAATCCCGAGGCTTTCAAGGCCATTGTCGACAAGGTAAAGTAAATACTTGCCAGATCAAGGATAAAACAAAAAGGAGAAGGAATGCCCTCAGGCATTCCTTCTCCTTTTTGTTTTCATCCTATGCAAACGCGCCCTGGCAGATGTAAAATTGTCGATGTGCCCTCATTGTAGGGAAGCTTTATATGGGTTAAGTATGTGAAAGGAGTTTGAGGGATTAGCCCATTAAGACTGGCGCGAAAATAGAATTAGGCAAATATTAACTGTTGGCACATGAGGTATATGCATTTTCCTGACAGTATAATAATCATTGTTAGAAACATGATGGCTGTAATATAGAGTAATCATGTTATGATTTTCCTCATAATCCTTGTTTTTCGTATATCGGAGAGAATCCAGGATTATTGTGTTTTCAATGGTTGTATAGCAAATAATGGGCACACATCAATGACGAGCGAAGCGGGTGCCTGCGTGGCGAATGCAGATGGTCGAAAGCCTAATCCCGCGTGTGATGCAGTGCGCAGCAGTATGCGCCTTCCGTTAAACAGCGTAATCAAGGATGTCATAGGCGTGTGTCACGGCGTGCGGAGCCTTTTTGAAAGGCGAGTGAAGTATAGTCGTGAATCAAATGGGGCTTAGTCACGAGAATTTTTAATTTATTTTTTGAGAATTAATAAATTATTTTTTGAGAAAAAATAAATTAAAAATTCTCACGGTTGAAGCTGCTTCTGCAAACTTCTGAAAATCAAATGGTTACGGATGGACTTCAAATGTGCTTAATCCCCAGCTGGTAATTAGGACGCTATAGGATGATTTGTCGGTGAGGTGATGCCTTTTCATGCCATATCTTGATATTGCCGGGGAGTCATTCCTGTCATCCGCTTGAAGAAACGGCAGAAGAAGGAGGCACTGGGGAAATGCATTTCCTCTGCTATTCGGGCAATACTCTTGTCCGTGTGTTTCAGTTCAATCTTGATTTGTGTGGCCAGTGCGTTGTCAATCCACTCCTTAGCTGTTTTTCCACTGGCATCCTTGATGAGCGTGCTCATGTATCTGGGTGTGATACAGAGTCGGGAGGCGTAGAAGTCAAGGTTGTGTTGTCGGGTGGCGTATTGGTTGACAAACCGTATGAATCGTTCAAAAATGTCGCGGGTGTCACCCTTCGGCCAGTTTTCGTGCTTGTCTTGTTTTTGCGCCATGTGGTCGTAGTAGTGGAATAGGGCGGCTATGAGTGCGTTCAGTACGTCGTTGTAGCGTTGTGGGGCGAGAACCGTTCTCCAAAGACTGTTGAAGAGCATGTTGCAGAAGTCCAGTTCATCCTTGTCGGGATGTATTTGTCGGTCGGTCATTTGTCCGACGAAGGTAGTCGGGAGCTTTCCGCCCAAGGCCACATGTGTCCTGTCGGCCTGGATGCCGATGGCTTCTATGGCAAAGTCTGATGAAAAGGTCTGTGGCTGTATGATGCTTCCGGGGGTTACCATGATCATCATGCCCGTTTCAATCCGCTTTTCGATGAGGTTAATGGTTGTCTGTGCCCAGCCGGCATGCACAATGGCGCATCGGTAGTCGTCGATGCGCAATGGTTTGCCTGTAATCAGTGCCCGTTGTGCCATGTTTGCCGTGGCTCTCACCATGACCAGGTCGTCACTGATGTAAGGGCGCAATGTTGTCAGGCCTCGTCCGCGTGCTACCAAGTCCCGTATCATGGCGAACGTCATTCTTTCTACTTCTTGTCTTGCCATAGTTGAGGATAGATTCGACGCAAAGATAATGATTTTGGCGGTTAAAACAGCTGTTTTTTGTGACTTTTGTACGAAAAGGACATTTCTTCCTCGTAAAAGGGCATAGCTGTCTGGATTATTCTGTCTATCTTTGCCACATGATAAACGAGAAAAGTGATAAGATGAAACGGCGTATAATAAATAAGGTGTATGGCCGGATGATGATGGTTGCGGTGTGTGTGCTGCCTCTTTCTGCGGTGGTGTCGGTTTCGGCGCAGACACTGGAAGAATGCCAACAGGCGGCTGAACACAACTATCCGTTAATCCGGCAGTATGATTTGATAGCCCGTACCACTGAGCTGACGGTCGATAATGTGCGGAAAGGATGGTTACCACAACTCACGGCTACGGCGCAAGCCACCTGGCAGAGCTCCGTCACGGCATGGCCGGACGAAATGCAGGCGATGATGGGGCAGATGGGAATAGACGTGAGAGGCTTGAAGAAGGACCAGTATCGTGTAGGCATCGATGTCAACCAAGTTGTCTACGACGGCGGAAGCATCCGTAGCCGACAGGAAGTGGCTCGCCGGCAAGGTCATGTCGGACAGTTGCAGAACGAGGTGAGCCTATATGCTGTGAGACAACGAGTCAATGAGATGTATTTCGGTCTGTTGCTCCTTGATGATCAGCTACGTCTCAACGAAGAGCAGCAGGAACTCCTCCTTAGCAGTGAGCGCAAGCTGGCCTCGATGTATAGGAACGGTACGGCGGCAGAGAGCGACTATAAGTCGGTGAAAGCCGAACGGCTGAATGTTGTGCAACAACACACCAGCTTGCAGGCTCAGCGGCAGACTCTACAGCGGATGCTGGCGTTGTTCTGCGGATGGCAACAGGTGGAGCCCGTGAAGCCCCAGCCCGTAGCCGGCAGCGTGTCGACGGCTGAGGTCTTGCGCCCTGAGCTGCGTCTCATCGACGCGCAGTTGCAGCTGGCCGATGCTCAGGAAAAGGCGTTGGATGCTTCATTGATGCCCCGTCTCAGTGTCTTTGCCTCGGGCTTCTATGGTTATCCTGGCTATAACCTGTTTGAAGACATGCTGAACCACCGATGGACTCTCAACGGAATGATTGGAGCGCGACTCACTTGGAACATCGGTGCCCTCTATACGCGACACAACGATCGCCGGCAACTCAATACTCAGCGGGAAACCTGGCATGTTCAGCGTGCCGTCTTTCTTCTGAACAACCGTTTGGAAAGCATGCAGCAGGATGAAGCCATCGTACGCTATCGGCGGATGATGGCCGATGACGAGGAAATCATATCCCTGCGGTCGGCAGTCCGCAAGGCGGCGGAGTCGCGATTGAGCCACGGCATCATTGACGTGAATGGTTTGGTGAAGGAAATCAACAGCGAGAGTGCAGCCCGTCTGCAACAGTCTATGCACGAGATTGAGATGCTCAAGCAGATGTATGACCTCCGCTATACGGTGAATCGTTGAGCAATGGCTTGTCAACATGTTTCTTACACAGATAAAAAAGACAAAGATGAAAAGGGAAATATTATGCAGTTTATTAGCCGGCGCGGCACTTCTCATGTTAGTAGCATGTGGGGAAAAGACCCCGGCATATGATGCCACAGGCACGTTTGAGAGCACGGAACTTACGGTTTCGGCAAAGATGTCTGGCGAACTCGTTGAATTCCATGTAGAAGAAGGGGCAGAAGTGCCTCGGGCTGCAGTCGTAGGACAAATCGATGACAATCAGTTGAAGTTGAAAAAAGAACAGCTGGAGATGACCAAGGCGCAGCTCAGTGCCAACCAGCGGCAGCTGGGAGCCACGCGAGCCTCTACCGACAGCAGACAACTTGACTTGGAGCGTCAAGTGGCTGCCATCCGCCAGCAAATAGACAATCTTCAACGTGAACGGAAACGGTTTACCGAACTGGTCAAAGATGGTGCGGTGGCCCGTAAGCAACTGGATGACATCGTCTATCAAATCAAGGTATTGGAAAAGCAGCTTGCCGCCACGCAGGAGCAAGTCAGCAGCAACAATGCGAGCCTTGCCAGACAGAGTGCCGGCCTTGATGCACAGATAGAAGGTGTCGGTGCGCAACGTGCAGGAATCGGTGTTCAGCAGGCACAGCTTGACGATCAGATTGCCAATGCGGTTGTCAAGGCTCCCATCGCAGGCATCGTGCTGGAGAAGTATGTTGAGCAGGGTGAATTTGTAACGGTGGGCAAGCCGCTGTTCAAGCTGGCTGACCTAAAGAACATGATACTGCGGGCTTATGTGACATCCTCGCAACTGCAGCAGGTGAAGGTGGGCCAGCATGTGAAAGTCATGGCCGACTACGGCAGCGACCAAGGAACCGTCTACGACGGAGTCGTGACATGGATCTCCAGCCGTTCAGAGTTTACGCCAAAGACCATCGTCACTGAAGACGAACGTGCCGATTTGGTCTACGCCGTCAAGGTTTCTGTCAAGAACGATGGCGGAATCAAGATGGGTATGTATGGAAAAGTAAAGTTCTGAGACGATGAACAGCATAGAAGTGAGCCACATCAGCAAGCATTATGGCTCCGTGCAAGCCCTGCGCGATGTTACGCTCAGTGTCAGAAAGGGCGAGGTTTTCGGGTTGATAGGCCCCGATGGATCCGGTAAGACCACGCTCTTCCGCATCTTGTCCACCCTGTTGCTCCCCGACGAGGGCACTGCTGTTGTCGACGGCTACGACATTGTGTCGCAGATGAGAGCCATCCGTCGCCGGGTAGGCTACATGCCCGGCCGGTTCTCGTTGTATCAGGATTTAACGGTGCGTGAAAACCTCGAATTTTTCGCCACGCTCTTTGGTACCACCGTTGAAGCTGGCTATGAAAGCATTAAGGCTGTCTATGCGCAAATAGAACCCTTTGCCGACAGGAAAGCCGGAGCTCTCTCCGGCGGAATGAAGCAGAAGCTCGCCCTGTCGTGCGCTTTGATTCATGCACCCAGCATTCTGTTCCTCGATGAGCCCACTACAGGAGTCGACCCCGTGTCGCGCAAGGAATTCTGGGACCTGCTTGGCACTCTTCGGGAGTGCGGTATCACCATCCTCGCAGCCACGCCCTACCTTGATGAAGTCCGTCGCTGCGACCGCGTAGCCTTTCTCCATCAGGGAGCGTTGCTGGATGTAGGTACGCCTGAAGCCGTCCTCACCCGCCATGCAGACATTTTCAATCCGCCAGGCATCGTCCGCGAGGGTACCGAGTCGCCAGTTTCTGCCGAAACCGTCATAGAAGTAACCCATCTGATCAAGGCCTTTGGCTCTTTCCGTGCCGTCGACGACATCAGTTTTACCGTCCGTCGCGGCGAAATCTTCGGCTTCCTCGGAGCCAACGGAGCCGGCAAGACCACCGCCATGCGCATGCTGACAGGACTCAGCCAGCCCACCAGCGGCACCGCCATCGTAGCAGGCTATGACATCCGTACCCAATACGAGCAAGTCAAGCGGCACATCGGCTATATGAGCCAGCGTTTCTCACTCTATGAAGACCTCACCGTGGCAGAGAACATCCGACTGTTTGGTGGCATCTACGGTATGAGTGACGACCTCATTAGGCGGAAGACCGAAGCATTGCTGCGCCGTTTGCAGTTTACCGAACATCAAGACGACCTCGTTGCCTCACTGCCCTTGGGCTGGAAGCAGAAGCTCGCCTTCTCCGTAAGTATCTTCCACGAGCCTGCCGTTGTCTTCCTCGACGAGCCTACAGGAGGCGTAGACCCAGCTACACGTCGGCAGTTTTGGGAACTCATCTACGAGGCTGCCGAGGGCGGCATCACCGTCTTTGTCACCACCCATTACATGGATGAAGCCGAATACTGCGACCGCATCAGCATCATGGTAGACGGAAAGATCAGTGCGATGGGTACTCCCGGGGAACTGAAGCACCGTTTTGCGCAGCCCGACATGGACCATGTGTTCACCTATCTGGCTCGACAGGCTGTGCGCAGTAGCGACTGACAGCCTGTGTGCAATTATTTATCATTCATTATTCATTATTTATTAAGAAGATATCCATGACCCCGTTCACCTCCTTCGTCCTCAAAGAAGCCAAGCATATCCTTCGCGACAAGCGAACCATGCTCATCCTTTTCGGCATGCCGGTGGTACTCATGCTTCTTTTCGGATTTGCCATTACCAACGATGTGAAAAACGTCCGTACCGTCATCGTCACCGCTTCGGCAGACCATCTTACCCGACAGATGGTTGACCGATTGGCAGCTTCGGAGTATTTCCGCCTTGTTGCCACCGTGTCCACGCCTCGCGACGCTGAGCGTGAGATTCGCAGTCAGCGTGCCGACATGGCTGTTGTCTTCCCTCTGCACTTTGCAGCCCGTCGGGGTGGCATCCAGCTCCTTGTCGATGCAGCCGATCCCAATATGGCACAGCAGTGGACGACCTATGCTACAGGTGTACTCACCGATCCACAGCACAGCCTTGTCAATACGAAGATGCTCTACAACCCTGGCATGAAGTCCGCCTATAACTTCGTGCCAGCCATCATGGGCATGCTGCTCATGCTCATCTGTGCCATGATGACCTCCGTCTCCATCGTCAGGGAGAAGGAACGGGGCACGATGGAAGTCCTGTTAGTGTCACCCGTCAGGCCCTTGCTCATCATCCTCGCCAAGGCCATACCCTATTTGTTGCTGGCCGTATGCATACTCGTCATCATTCTGCTTATGGGGCATTATGTGTTAGCCGTTCCTTTGCAAGGCTCTCTGCTTTGGGTAACAGTCCTTTCCGTGGTCTACATCCTTTTGGCACTATCTTTGGGGCTGTTGATATCCAATATTGCCAGCACTCAGCTCATGGCCCTGTTGCTATCCGCCATGGTGTTGCTCATGCCTGTGGTCATGCTTTCGGGCATGCTGTTTCCCATAGAGTCCATGCCCACAGTCCTTCAATACGTCGCCGCCGTCATTCCTCCACGCTATTACATCTCCGCCATGCGCAAGCTAATGATTATGGGAGCCGGTTTCCGCGACGTGATGCAGGAGTTCGCCATCCTTGTCGGCATGACAGCCATCTTTCTCACCATTGCCCTCGTCAAGTTCAAGCAGCGTTTGGACGGGTAATTGATCGTTAATAATTAATATATGATAATTTTCGGCAGCTGTCGTTTAGGGTACTGAACTCCAGTCTCCCAACTCCCGCCTCCAGTCTTAGTGTTAATCATTTTTCATTTCTCAATTAGGGAGCAGAGCTCCCGCCAATTTTACTCATATGTTCCGCCATCTCCTGAAAAAAGAAATCCTCCAGATACGTCGCAACACGTTTCTTCCGAAACTCATTGTCGTCTTTCCCATCGTCATCATGTGCGTGATGCCGTGGGTGATGAACATGGAAGTCAAGAACGTCAGGGTAGCCGTTGTCGACAATGACCGTTCCACTCCCTCTCAGCAGTTAGTCCGTCGCATCGAGGCCTCTTCCTCTTTCATCTTCACCGGCCAGCAGCCCAGCTATCAGGCAGCCTTGGAAGCCATCGGGAAGAGCCGTACTGATGTTGTCCTCGTCATCCCGCGCCACTACGGAAAAGCCCTCTCGCAGGGACAACCATCGCAAGTCCTCATCGCCGCCAATGCCGTCAACGGTACCAAGGGAGCCATGGGCAGTGCCTATCTCACCCAGATTGTCATGCGGCAGCTACGCGGCGGCGACGAAGCCCTGTCCGTTCTGAATCTCTACAACAAGCAACTCAGCTACAAGCGATACATGATACCCGCCCTTTTCGCCATCCTCCTGATGATGATGTGCGGATTTCTGCCCACGCTCAACATCGTAGGCGAGAAAGAAACCGGCACCATCGAGCAGATTAACGTCACCCCCGTTCCTCGGCACACCTTCATCCTTGCCAAGCTCATTCCTTATTGGATTATCGCCTTGTTGCTTATCACCCTCTGCCTGCTCCTCTCCTGGCTCCTTTACGGCATCACCTGCCAAGGCAGCCTGCTCCTCGTCTATCTCCTTGCCCTGTTGCTTGCCCTGTTTTTCAGTTCCTTCGGACTCATCATTTCCAACTATTCCGATACCATGCAGCAAGCCATCCTTGTCATGTGGTTCTTCGTCGTCTGTCTGATGCTTCTCAGCGGACTCTTCACTCCCGCCCGCTCCATGCCCGCATGGGCTTACGCCACCACCTATGTCAATCCCATGCACTACTTCATCACCGCCATCCGCACCGTCTTTGTGCGCGGCGGCGACCTCCAAAGCATAGTCCCCCAGTGTACGGCCTTGGCCCTCCTGTCTGTGGCTACGTCCCTGTGGGCTGTCGCCAGCTACCGCAAGAATCGGTAGCGGTCTTCCCTTCACCCACGTCTGTTCCGCTTGTGCTGCTTGTTGAGGCTCGCGGTCGGCAGGGCGAGTGATGACGATGATGTAATATAGCCTGTTTTACTTCGCAATATAGGGCATATTACACTGCAATATAGCCTATATTGTCAGGTAATATGCCCTATATTACTTGTCGGAAGTTACTCTGCTTACACGCCTTTCATGGACAGTGAGATGCGTTTGCGGCGCAAATCGACCTCGGTGACGCGTACTCGCACATGCTGGTGGAGCCTTACCACGTCGTTGGGATCCTTGACGAAACGGTCTGCAAGTTGCGAAACGTGCACGAGTCCGTCTTGGTGTACGCCGATGTCTACGAAGGCGCCGAAGTTGGTGATGTTGGTTATGATGCCAGGCAGTACCATTCCTTCTTCCAAGTCCTCAATGTCCTTGATGTCCGGGGCAAACTCAAAGGCTTCGAGTTGCTCGCGCGGATCGCGTCCAGGTTTCTCCATCTCTGCCATCACGTCCGTCAGGGTGGGGATTCCCACGTTTTCGGTGACGTATTTGTGGATGTCTATTTCTTTCTGTGCTCGTTTGTCGGCAATGAGGGCTGCCACGCTGCATCCGCAATCCTTGGCCATGTGCTCTACGAGGAAATAGCTTTCGGGGTGTACGGCAGTGTTGTCCAGTGGGTTATGGGCTCCGGGGATGCGCAGGAAGCCAGCACACTGTTGATAAGCCGCTGGTCCGAGGCGCGAGACTTTCTTTAATTGGGTGCGAGAGGTGAACGGCCCGTGTTCTTTTCTGTATTCCACGATGTTCTTTGCGAGTGCCGGTCCGAGTCCGCTGACGTAGGCTAACAGGTGCTGGGAGGCCGTATTCAGGTTTACGCCTACTCGGTTGACGCAGCTTTCTACGGTGAGGTCGAGCGTGTGCTTGAGCTTTGCCTGGTCAACATCGTGCTGATATTGTCCCACACCAATGCTCTTCGGGTCAATCTTAACCAGTTCGGCCAGCGGATCCATCAGCCGTCGGGCAATGCTTACGGCTCCACGCACGGTCACGTCTTCATCGGGAAATTCCTCGCGGGCTACTTTTGAGGCAGAATAGACCGATGCGCCGTCTTCGCTGACGACGAACACGGCTGGCTGGGAGCCCGTCTTCTGATCTTGGCTCTCCAAAGTCTCTTGTACGAATGTATGGGTTTCTCGACTGGCCGTACCATTGCCGATGGCCACCGCTTCTATCTGGTAGTCGCGAACCATCCGTTCGAATGCCGTCATGGCCTGCATGCGGCGTGCAACAGGCGGGTGGGGGAAGATGGCTTCATGGTGAAGCAGGTTGCCCTGTGCGTCCAGACATACCACTTTGCAGCCGGTGCGGAATCCGGGATCGATGCCCATGACGCGTTTCTGTCCTAAGGGGGCGGACAGCAATAGCTGCCGAAGGTTCTCGGCAAAGACGCGGATGGCTTCGTCATCGGCCTTTTCCTTGCTCAAAGCGGCAAATTCATTTTCGATAGACGGCTTCAGCAGACGTTTGTAGCTGTCTTCGACGGCTTCTTCAATAAGTCTTCCGCAGGCACTGGAAAAACGCACATACTGCCGTTTGAGCTTGTTTATGCAGGTCTCGTCGTCGGGGCTGATGCTGACGCGTAGAATGCCTTCTGTCTCTCCGCGGCGTATGGCCAGCAGACGATGGCTCGTACAACGGCGTAACGGTTCAGAAAAATCAAAGTAGTTGCGGTATTTCTGGGCTTCGTCGCTGTCCTTCTTAGCCTTGATGACTTTGGAAGTGATGACGGCTTCGCGGCGGAAAGCCCCGCGTAGCAGGTTTCGCGACTGTTCGTTCTCGCTAACCTGTTCGGCAATAATATCCTTGGCACCTGCCAGGGCTTGTTCTGTGGAGGCAACCCCGTTGCCTTTGACAAACCGACGGGCGGCCTGTTCGGGATTGTGTTCACGTTGGAGCATGATGAGTTGAGCCAGTGGTTCCAGACCCTGCTCGCGTGCTACTTGTGCCCGTGTGCGTCGCCGAGGCTTGAAAGGGAGGTAGATGTCTTCCAGTTCCGTGGCCTCCCAGCAATCGGCGATGCGCTGTTGCAGGTCGGGGGTCATCTTTCCCGCCTCGGTAATGGTCTTAGTCACGGTTTCCTTGCGCTTCTCAAGTTCCTTGAAGCGGAGGTTCATGTCACTGATCTGTGTAATTTGTACTTCGTCGAGGTTACCTGTTCGTTCCTTGCGATAGCGTGCAATGAACGGGATGGTGCATCCTTCTTCGAGTAGTGTGAGCGTGTTTTCAACCCCCTGTTTGGGTAGTTGCAACGCCTTTGCAATGATTTTTGTAAATTTATTCATTTCTTGCAAAGGTACGTTTAAAAGTTTAAAGAGCCAATAATTTTGTTAGTTTTTTGGTTGTTTCTTAGGATTTGTGTATTTTTGCATTTCCTATTCAAAAGCGAGAAGGTATGATTTCAGTAGAGGGTTTGAGTGTTGCGTTTGGCGTGAAGCCGTTGTTCCAGAATGCCAGTTTTGTGATTAACGAGCGCGACCGGATTGCGTTGGTGGGCAGGAACGGTGCTGGCAAGTCGACATTGCTGCGTGTGCTGTGCGGCCAGCAGGCTGCATCGGCGGGTGTGGTGGCTGTTTCGGGCGACACGACGGTGGGCTATCTGCCGCAGGTGATGCGTCTGACGGACGACACAACGGTGGCGGAGGAGGCACGGAAGGCTTTTGCAGGCACGCAGCAGTTGCGTGTGCGGCTGGCTGACATGGAGCGTGCGCTGGCGGAACGGACGGACTATGAGAGTGAGGAATATCTTGCGCTGGTGGAACGTTTCACGCAGGAGCATGAGCATTACCTGTTGCTGGGTGGTGACCATGAGGCGGCTGCGCTGGAACGGACGCTGGCGGGGCTGGGATTCAGTCGTGACGACTTGCAACGGCCAACTCGGGAGTTCTCAGGTGGATGGCGTATGCGTATCGAACTGGCGAAGATCTTGCTGCAACGGCCTGACGTGCTGTTGTTGGACGAGCCTACGAATCATCTGGACATTGAGTCAATACAGTGGCTGGAGGGCTTTCTTGCGCAGTCGGCGAAGGCGGTGGTGCTGGTGAGTCACGATCGTGCGTTTGTGAACCGTGTGACGAACCGCACACTGGAGATTTCGTGTGGACGGGTGGTGGACTATAAAGTAAGGTATGATGAATATGTAAAGCTGCGGGCAGAACGCCGCGAGCAGCAGCTGCGGGCTTGGGAGAACCAGCAGCGGGAGATGGCTGACATGCGAGATTTCATCAACCGCTTCCGCTATCAGGCTACGAAGGCGGTGCAGGTGCAGCAGAAAATCAAGCAGCTGGAGCGTATGGTGCCGATAGAAATAGATGAGGTGGAGCGAACGGCGTTGCGCCTGCGTTTTCCGCTATGTCTGCGGAGCGGTGACTATCCGGTTGTGTGCGACGAGGTGGGAAAGGCGTATGGCGAGCATCGGGTTTTCTCACATGTCAACCTGACCATCAAACGCGGTGAGAAGGTGGCATTTGTGGGCAGGAATGGTGAAGGTAAGTCGACGCTGGTGAAGTGTATCATGGGCGAGATTCCGTTCGACGGGCGGCTGACGGTGGGTCATCAGGTGCAGATCGGTTATTTTGCGCAGAATCAGGCGCAGTTGCTGGATGAGGAACTGACGGTGTTTGAGACCATAGATCGTGTGGCACGAGGAGATGTGCGTCTGCGTATCAATGACATTCTGGGTGCGTTTATGTTTGGCGGTGAGGCTTCGGAAAAGAAGGTGAAGGTGCTCAGCGGCGGCGAACGGAGTCGTCTGGCGATGATTAAGTTGCTGTTGGAGCCAGTGAACTTGCTGATTCTGGATGAGCCTACGAACCATCTGGACATGGCTTCGAAGGATGTGCTGAAGGAGGCTATCCGCAGTTTTGACGGCACGGCCATCATTGTGAGCCACGACCGTGACTTTCTTGACGGACTGGTGACGAAGGTGTATGCGTTTGGCGGCGGACAGGTGAGGGAGCATCTGGGCGGTATCTACGACTATCTCAGCTTTTTCCAGCGTGAGGAGCAGGAACGGGAGATGTCGGAGCGCGGTGCTGCTGCGGCTTCTGAAAAGCAGGACAGCCTGCCTGCATCCCCCGAAAAACAGTCGTATGCTGAACGCAAGGAACAGCAGAAGCAAGTGCGCAAGGCTGAAAAGGCCGTGAAGGAGTGTGAGGCGGCCATAGAGAAGATGGAAGCCCGCATCCGCGAACTCGACAGCTTGCTTTGTCAGCCGGATCATGCGGCCGACATGGTGCTGATAACGGAATATACAGACATCAAGAAAGCCCTTGACGAAGAAAACGACCGATGGCTGCTGCTGTCGGAACGGCTGGAGGAGGCTGGAGCTATGCTTCCTAAATAAGAAATGATGACTGATAAGTGATAAAACTCCAAGATCCTAAACAATCAGCATCCAAACGACTAACATCCCAAACGAATAGTATCCTATAATTGAGTATTTAATAATTCAGAATTAGAACATGAAAATGAAACATCTATTTCCCATGATTCTGATGGCGGCTGCCCCCGTGGCAGGTTTCGCCCAGAACAAGTCGGGACTGAAAATGGAAAACCTTGACAAGACGGCTAAGCCTGCCGAGGATTTCTATCAGTTTGCAACGGGCGGATGGCAGAAGAACAATCCGCTGCCTGCTGCCTATTCGCGCTTCGGCAGCTTTGACCAGTTGCAGGAGGACAACAACAAGCGCATCAACGCCATCCTTGACGAACTCAACAAGAAGAAGTTTGCCGAGGGTACGACGGAGCGCAAGCTGGCCGACTTCTACAAGCTGGCCATGGACTCGGCTCGCCGCAATGAGGAGGGCATCGCACCTGTGAAGCCACTCCTCGACGAAATAGAAGCAGCCCGTACGAAGGACGACCTGCGCGGTGTGCAACTCAAATACGGGGTCTTCGGCTATGGAGTGCCTTATGGCTATGGCTTTGGTGCAGATGAGAAAAATGTGGCTATGAACATTCTCAATGTCAGTCAGGGTGGACTGACGCTCGGACAGAAGGATTACTACCTGAACAACGACGAGGCAACGGTCAAGATCCGGGAAGCCTACAAGGAACATGTTGCCCGCATGTTCCGTCTTTTCGGATTCACGGACGAGCAAGCCGAAGCCAAGCGCGATGCTGTCTTCCGCTTTGAGACCTCGTTGGCGCTTGTCTCCAAGAGCCGTACCGAGCTTCGCGATCCGCAGGCCAACTACAACAAAATGACGCTCGGCGAATTCCAGGAGGCCTACCCGCATCTCCTGCTTGAGCAGTATGCCAACGCTGAGGGCATCCGGAGTGAGTTTATCCAGGAAATCGTTGTCGGCCAGCCGTCCTTCATGGCTGGAGCCGACAAGCTCGTTGCTGCGATGACGGCCGACGATTTGCGTGCCTATATGCAATGGGATGTGATCAGCCATGCTGCCAGCTATCTCACGGATGACATCCGCGAGGCTAACTTTGACTTCTTCGGACGTACCCTTTCCGGCCGTCAGGAGGACTATCCGTTGTGGAAGCGTGCCACCAACCAGGTGCAGGCAACGATGGGCGAAGCCCTTGGCAAGATGTACTGCCAACGATTCTTCCCCGCTGCGTCCAAGAAAATGATGCAGCAGCTCGTGGCCAACTTGCAGACAGCCCTCGGCCAACGCATCGATGCACAGACTTGGATGAGTGACTCTACGAAGGCCAATGCCCACAAGAAGCTCAGCACCTTCTATGTCAAGATTGGCTATCCTGACAAATGGACGGATTACTCAGCCCTTGCCATTGATCCCGCGAAGAGCTATTATGAAAATATTCTCAATACCCGTATCTGGCGTACCCGTAAGCATATTGACGAGAAAGCCGGAAAGCCTGTAGACCGTGAGGAGTGGTATATGACTCCGCAGACCGTCAATGCCTACTACAACCCCACCACCAACGAAATCTGCTTCCCAGCCGGTATCTTGCAGTATCCGTTCTTCGATCCTAAAGCCGACGATGCCTTCAACTATGGAGCCATTGGTGTGGTCATCGGACACGAGATGACACATGGTTTCGACGACCAAGGCCGGCAGTTTGATGCCGACGGAAACATGCACGACTGGTGGACGGCCGACGATGCCAAGGGTTTTGAAGCCCGTGCCAATCTGTATGCCGACTTCTTCTCCAATATCAACGTTCTGCCCGATCTCAAGGCGAACGGAAGATTTACCCTCGGTGAGAATCTTGCCGACCACGGCGGATTGCAAGTGGCCTACTATGCTTTTAAGAACGCCACTGCTGAGAAGCCGCTTAAGAACAAAGACGGATTTACGCCTGAGCAGCGTTTCTTTCTTGCCTATGCCGGCGTTTGGGGACAAAACATCACCGAACAGGAGATACGTCAGCGGGTGAAGAACGATCCTCACGCCCTTGGAGAGTGGCGTGTTAACGGTGCGCTGCCGCATATCGACATGTGGTATGATGCCTTCGGCGTGAAACCTACAGACAAGATGTACATTCCTAAGGAAGAACGCCTGGAACTCTGGTAAAGAGAGGCTGGACATAGTCGCCCCAAAGAAGGATGCCAAGACATGAGTCGGCATCCTTCTTTTTTTCTTATAGCCGATTGTCGGTAGGCTTTTCATCATGCCTGTGGCCTTTCTTCTTCAGTGTGTGAGCACATCGTCTTCCGGTAATAGAGCCTATATTGGTCAGTAATAGAGCCTATATTGCCATGTAATATAGGCTTTTTTACCCAGCAATACAGGCTATATTACTATCGGTGAACAGGCTCTTTTTTATATAAAAATCTCTCGCTCGAAGAAACGAATACATTCGTTTCTTGCTCGCTTACCCGATTTTTATTACCTTTGCATGCGAAAAAGTATAGAGAAAGGATTGTATCAATGCCATTAAGACTTCCAGACGGGCTTCCAGCCATAGACTTATTGAAGAAGGAAAACATCTTCGTGATGGACGACACACGCGCTCATCGGCAGGACATTCGACCGCTGAGGATCGTGGTGCTGAACCTGATGCCGCTGAAGGTGACGACGGAAACGGATCTGGTGCGACTGCTTTCGAACACGCCTCTTCAGTTGGAAATCAGCTTGATGAAGCTGAAAAGCCATACGCCGAAGAACACTCCGGTGGAGCACATGATGATGTTCTATCGCGACTTTGAGGTGATGAAGAAAGAGAAGTTCGACGGAATGATCATTACAGGGGCACCCGTGGAGACGCTTCCTTTCTCGGAAGTGGAATATTGGGATGAGATTACGGGCATCTTCGACTGGGCGCATACCCATGTGATGTCCACGTTGTATATCTGCTGGGCTGCGCAGGCTGGATTGTATTATCACTATGGGGTGCCGAAATATCCGTTGGAGAAGAAGATGTTTGGTGTCTTCCCGCAATATCCCTTGGACAAGCAACTGCCCATTTTCCGCGGATTCGACGACGTGTTTGCCATGCCGCAGAGCCGGCATACGGAAATCCGGCGTGAGGACATCCTCCAGCGTAAGGCTCTGACACTGATTTCGGAGTCGCCGGAGAGCGGAGTGGGGATGGTCATGGCCCGTGGCGGACGAGAGTTCTTTATCACGGGGCATCTGGAGTACGCCCCCGACACGCTGGATAAAGAATATCGGCGTGACAAAGGAAAGCGCGACGACGTGGAGATGCCCGTAAACTACTATCGTGACGACGATGCAGAGAAAGAACCTATGGTGACATGGCGTGCCCATGCCAACTTGCTTTTTGCCAATTGGATAAACTATTACGTCTATCAGGAAACACCGTTCAACATTGATGAGATAGGATGAGGAGGCTGGAACTGCTGGCTCCGGCCAGGAATCTGGAATGTGGCATGGCTGCCATCGACCATGGAGCAGATGCGGTGTATATCGGTGCAGGGCGTTTTGGTGCCCGTGCCGCTGCCGGCAATACGTTGGACGACATCGCTGCTTTGTGTCGTTATGCCCATGTCTATCGTTCCCGGGTGTATGTGACAGTGAATACAATCATCTTTGACCAAGAGTTAGCCGAGACGAGGAACCTGCTGGAGCAGTTGCAGCGTATCGGTGTCGATGCGGTATTGGTGCAGGACATGGGGCTCTTGGCAGGGAATGCAGGCGGGGAAACCTTTTCTCATCTCCCGTTCCATGCCAGTACGCAGACAGACAATCGTTCGGCAGAGAAGGTGAAGTGGCTGCGGAAGATTGGGTTCCGGCGTGTTGTGTTGGCGCGTGAATTGTCGGCAGAGGAGATTGCCGCCATCCATCGGGAGGTGCCTGATGTTGAATTGGAAGTGTTTGTCCATGGTGCGTTGTGTGTCAGCTATTCCGGCGTCTGCTATGCGTCGCAGTTTTGCTTCGGACGCAGTGCCAACCGCGGGGCGTGTGCACAATTCTGCCGCATGGCTTTCGACTTGAAAGATGCCAATGGACGCACCCTCGTCCGTCAGCGTCATTTGTTATCCTTGAAGGATCTTTGTCTGGCAGACCATCTGGAGGAATTGGCGGAGGCAGGAGCCGTATCGTTCAAGATTGAGGGAAGACTCAAGGACGTGGCCTATGTAAAGAATGTGGTGGCTGCCTATTCGCAGTCGCTCAATGAAGTGATAGCCAAATCCGGAGGAAAGTATGGCCGGACATCCTTGGGAAGGGTTTCATATTCCTTCACCCCTCAGCTGGAGAAGACGTTCAATCGAGGTTTTACGACTTATTTTCTGCATGGACGGCAGCCGGATATTTTCTCGCCTGATACGCCAAAAGCCATGGGAGAGTATGTCGGTAAAGTAAAAGAACTGCGTGGGCAGTCCTTCAATGTGGCAGGAACGGCTTCATTTGCCAATGGTGACGGCTTGTGCTTTGTCAATGGCAATGGTGAACTGGAAGGCTTTCGGGTGAACCGTGCAGAGGGCAACAAGCTCTTTCCGCAGCGGATGCCTCAGCAGTTGAGGCCTGGTACGCCTCTTTACCGCAATCAGGATGTGGCCTTTGAACGGATGTTGGCAGGAAAAAGTGCCAGTCGCAGCATACCAATCCGACTTCTTTATACAGCTACTGCAGATGGCTTCAGGCTCAGGGGATGGCTGGAAGAATTGCCGGAAGTTCATGCAGAAGTGTCGGCCGACATGGAAAAACAATGGGCCAAGACACCGCAGCATGAAAATATTTTGCGCCAGCTGACTAAGCTCGGACAGACTCCTTATGTCTGTGAGAGCGTAGAAGTAGATGGTGGGGCTGACAACTATTTTGTTCCGAGTAGTATGCTGGCCGATCTTCGACGGCAGTTAGTAGAACGGCTTACGGCACTTGTCTGTTCCCATGTTGAGGAGCAACGTACGTCTGATGGACAGCAAGCCGCGGATGATGAGCAACGTGTCGCTCCTTGGCATCCCGCCTATCAGCGATACCCTTACCTTTATAATATAAGTAACAGGCAAGCGCGCGAGTTTTATGCAGGCAAAGGGCTCCACGCAGAGGCTGATGCCTTTGAGTTGCAGGTGCCGAAGGGACTGAGGCAGAATGCCGTTGACGAGCCTTTGTTGTTGATGCAATGCCGCCATTGTCTGCGTTTCTCATTGGGGCATTGTGTGAAACGCGGCGGCAGCAAGCCTTCATGGCACGAACCGTTGTATTTGGAATTGGCTGATAAACGCCATTTCCGGCTCGAATTTGACTGCAAGGAATGTCAGATGAATGTGTATAACCAATAACCGAGAGAGAGGAAAACGTATGAAGGAAGCAATGGAAAAGCAGGGTGGGAGCGTGTTGCGGCTGCAAGGGAAGCATGGACGATGCTCCATGTCCCGTGTGTGCCTGTTGTTCGTCTTGCTGCTGACATGGGCTTTCTCCTCATGCTATCGCGAACGGACACCCTCTCGGTTTCAGATGAAAGACACCCTTGCCGTTGCCGACACGCTGACACAGGAGCAGCAAGACTCTATTGCATTTGCGCGTACCCATCACTATTCTGAGAATTTCAATTTCGTTGTACGCAAAGACTCCGTTGTTCTCCTTCGCCAGCAACCTGAGGAATATTTAAACGGTATGCTGACCGACTCTTTTGCTGTCTATCATGATGAGCGTATGGTCGTTGCCGATATCCGAATGTTGCCCGAAGATGCCGTAGACTCTGTCTGGGTCTATTTGGCCACCGAGCAGATGCAGTTCGGTTGGATCCATGAAAGTACGTTGTTGAAGTGTGTAGACCCCGATGATCCTATTTCACAATTTATTTCTACGTTCTCTGATACCCATACTCTGATATTCCTGGTCATCATCAGTCTGATGGGCGTGGGCTATCTGATGCGCAAGATGCTCCGTCGAAATGCAAAGATTGTGCACTTTAACGACATCGATTCTTTCTATCCAACGTTGCTGGCTCTCCTTGTAGCGGCGGCAGCAACGTTCTATGCCAGCATCCAGCTTTTTGCTCCTGAGGCTTGGCGCGAGTTCTATTTCCATCCGTCGCTCAATCCATTCACCCAGCCGTTGCTTTTGGCTGCATTTCTTTCCAGCGTGTGGGCTTTGCTCATTGTGGCGTTGGCCGCTGTCGACGAGACGTTGCGATTTCTGAAGTTCAACGAAGCGGTGCTCTATCTGTGTGGATTAGCCGCCGTCTGTGCATTCAATTACATTCTTTTCAGCATTACCACCTTATATTATATAGGCTATCCACTCTTCCTGATTTATTTTGTCTGGGCAATCCGTCGGGCATTCACTGTCTCCCGGAAATGATGCCTGCTGCCTTTGTTTGTGGATAATCCTAAAAAATAAGGATTGTGTATCTTGCCTGTTTTCAATACCTTTGCATCCGCAAAAGAGAAAAGAGAGCGGCAATATGACGATTCAACAAAATCAGATAGGTAGCATTCAATGCATTTCTACAGATGTCCTGGTGGTTGGTGCCGGCCTCACGGGGCTTACGGTAGCCTATTGGCTGACCCGTCAAGGGCATCGTGTGCATGTGGTGGAACGTCAGTCGCGTGTTGGTGGACAGATCCAGACCCATCGGCAAGGTGGGTATGTTTTCGAAAGTGGTCCAACGACAGGTTCTGTTTCTACTCCGGAGGTGGCTGAACTGATGGCAGATTTGGCGGAAACATCTGCAGGACGCTGTCTTTTAGAGACGGCTCCGGATACCGCAAAGCGTCGGCTCATTTGGAAACATGGCCGTTTCCATGCTTTGCCGTCAGGGCCTTGGGGGGGATTGACAACCCCTTTGTTCTCGTTTTCTGATAAATTGCGTATCCTGACAGAGCCTTGGCGCAAGAAAGGGATGAACCCTGATGAGACGATAGCGGAACTGACGTGTCGCCGATTAGGGCATTCGTTCTTGGATTACGCCGTCGATCCTTTTGTCTCCGGAGTCTATGCAGGCAATCCGCATCAATTGGTCACCCGCCATGCGCTTCCCAAACTATATCGTTTGGAGCAAGAACACGGCAGTTTTATCCGTGGTGCCATGGCCAAAGCACGCCAACCTAAAGAGCCGCGTGAGCGTTTGGCCACCAAAAAAGTATTCTCGGCAAAAGGAGGATTGGAGACCATTCCGCAGTCTGAAGCTGAATACATAGGCTATGAGCATATTTCCTTGGGAGCTGATTCTGTGACATTGATGCCTGAAGATGGAATGTGGCGCACGACGTTCCAAATGCCTGACGGCATGTGCCGTGAAGTGTTGAGTCGTCATGTGGTCACTACCAGTGGTGCATATACGTTGCCAGACTTGCTGCCTTTTATCGAAACTACACGTCTGGAACCCATTACGAGGTTGGTCTATGCCCCAATCATGGAAGTTGCCGTAGGACTGAGCAATCGCCATCAAGGCGACTATCTGGCCTTCGGCGGCCTTGTACCCACTTGTGAACGCCGCGATGTGCTTGGCGTTTTGTTTCCTTCTACCTGTTTTTCCCATCGGGCACCTGACGGAAGCGCACTCTTCTCTGTTTTCATCGGTGGAGTTAGGCATCCGGAGATGCTCGACAAGAGTGACGACGAGATTGTTTCCTTAGTCAAGGACACCCTGCACACGATGTTGGGAGTGCCCACCGACGTGAAACCAGACCTGATACGCATTTTCCGTCACGAACATGCCATTCCTCAGTATGGTGCAGACAGTGATGAACGTGTGACCGCAGTAGAAAGACTGGAGTCAGAATTTCCCGGACTCATCTTGGCCGGAAATCTGCGCGATGGTATTGGGATGGGTCATCGCATGACGCAAGCTATGCAAATAGCAGGGAAAATCAATAAAAGCAAGATATAGATGAAGAAAAGAATTTTTTTAGTGGTAGCTCTATGTGCTGCCTTTATGCCGTCAATCGCTGAAACTGAAGTGCTGAGTGCCGACACTTCGCGTGTCCACGACCTTGACGAGGTTGTTGTTATACAGCAGGCCAAAGAGTATCTGCCGCTCCGTCAGCAGCCAATAAGTTCGACGGTGCTTACCAGTATGGAAATGAAGACTTTGGGAACACGCGACATTCGGGAGCTTTCGTCCTATGTCCCTTCGTTTGTTATGCCTGTCTACGGCTCCAGCTATACGCCTTCGGTCTATGTGCGCGGCATCGGATCGCGTGTCAATAGCCCCTCGGTGGGGTTCTATGTCGACGGTATGCCGATTGTCAGCAAGTCGGCATTCAACACGCATTTCTATGAAATCGACCGCGTGGACGTGCTTCGCGGACCGCAAGGAACACTCTACGGATTGAACACGGAAGGCGGTATGGTGCGTGTGTATAGTAAGAATCCGCTGAACTATCAAGGCACTGACATCAAGTTGAGTGCCGGAACCCGTTTCTATCGGGATGTAGAGGCAGCTCACTATGCGAAACTCAATAGTCAGTTGGCTTTCTCCGTGGCCGGATTCTATAGC
>CAMHEA010000010.1 GCA_946184025.1 uncultured Prevotella sp. | reverse complement strand
GTTTTCTTCATTATCTCCTCATTATATCACTCGAAATGTCGGATGAACCTCCTTTTCTCTTCTTTCAAAAGCCAGCTCGGTTCTGCCAGATGCGTCAGGCAAGACTGGTCCGTCACCCGTTCCATAAACATATCAAACGAGCTGAAAGGCTCCATGCAGACAACTTTCGAGCCCACTGAACCCGCCCTTGCATCTCGCTGAGCCTCAGCGAGTTAGAAAAACGAATTCAGTGACGAGAATTTTTAATTTATTTTTTCAGAATTAATAAATTATTTTTTGAGAATTAATAAATTAAAAATTCTCGCGACTGTGGCACTTTCGGAGAACGGCCGAGGCTCAGTCGGAGGAAAAGCGGGCTTCAGTCGCTGTCAAGCGACAGGCTGTAAGACAAAAAAAAGGAGCCTCCATCCTCTCCGATGAAGACTCCATTGCATGATATTTCCCAATGTTTCTAATGAGATTTCTACCTTCCCAGCCACTGCTCAGGATTGAGCTTGGCCGTTTCGCGACGCAGCTGGAATTGCAGGATACCATCGGTGCCGACGGTTCCGAGTGTCTGACGCGCCGTCACCTTCTGTCCCTTGCTGACGTTTACGGTAGCCAGGTTGCAATAGACAGAGATGTAGGCACCGTGGCGAACCATGACCACCGTGGTGCCTGAGAATCCAAAGACGGCACTAACTTCTCCGGCAAAGACACTGCGGACGGATGCTCCGGCTGCACCTTTGATGTTGATGCCATTGTTGGAGAGCTGCACGTTGGTCAATCCTTCCACATTGTACTGTCCGTAGTGGCTTACGATGCGTCCGGAAATGGGCATCGGCAGACGGCCGCGGTTGTTTTCGAAGCTGCCACTGAGGGCACGGTCGGCACTGCTGAAGGCAGACGACTCAGCCTCGGAAGCCCGACGGGCATCGGCATCGGCCTTCTCGGCCTTGGCTTTGTCGGCCGCAGCCTTGCGCTCGGCAGCCACTCGGGCGGCTTCAGCTTCCTTAGCGACCTGCTCGGCACGCGCCTTTTTCTGTGCCGCTTCGGCAGCTGCGCGCTCTGCCCGTTCCTTGGCTTTCTTCTCAGCGGCCTCAGCGGCGGCTTTCTGACGGGCCTTTTCGGCGGCCTCAGCGGCGGCACGGGCTTCGGCCTTGGCTTTTTCCTCACGCGCCTTGGCCTCGGCAATCTTGCGAGCCTGCTCGCGGGCAGCAGCTTCGGCAGCCGCTTTCCTGCGTGCTGCCTCTTCTTCGCGCTTCTTTTTGGCGGCCGCTTCGGCGGCCGCACGGGCCCGCGCCTCGGCGGCGGCACGTTCCTTGGCCTTTCTAATCTCTATGGCGATGAGTTTGTCGATTTGTGCATTCAGCGCAGCTTGCTTCTGTCGCTGCTGTGCCAACACGCCTTGCAGGGTCTTCTGCTCTTCCTTCAGCGACTCAACCACCTTCTGCTGCTCGGCTTGCTTGCTTTGCAAGGCCGCGTGGGCTTGCCGGTCTTTGGCCAACAGGGTGTTCTTGGTGCCGCGTACCTGTTGCAGCTGTTTGTGCTTGAGGTCCACCTGCTGCTGTTTCTCCTGCACAAGCTGTCCCTGTGCACGCTGGTAGGTGGCATATTCGCGTACGAATCGCAGGCGGCGGTACATCTGTGAAAGGTTCTTGGCACTGAAGATGAACATGAGTTTGTCCTGAACGCTACGGTGGCGCGACATATAGCGCATGGATTCAATGAACTTTGCCTTGCGCTCGCTCAGTTGTGCTTCGAGCGATGCGAGCTGTCCTTTGAGTATTTCGATGTTACCGTCGATACTGCGGAGGTCGCTCTGGATGGTGTCGATGGATCGCTGGTGCTGCGAGATTTCCGTATTGATGCGCACAAGGTCGTCCAAACGGTGGCGCACGTCATTCTCGTTGGCCCGCAGTTCCTTCTCCTTGGTCGTAATTTCCTTTTGTATCTGTGTGCGTTCCTTCTGTAGTCCCTTGATCTCGGCAGTGGTTTCATAGGCTGGAGCCTTTGCAGTGCTCTTGCCTTTGCCCTTCGGCTGGGTCTTGCCTTTGCCCGTTGTCTTGCCCTTTGCCGATGTCTTTTGAGGGGCAGCGGACTTCTTCTGGGATGCAGAAGCAGGCTTCTTGGCTGTCGTGGCCGTCTTTGCCTTGGTGGCAGCGGGCTTCTTTTGGACCGTCGTGGCGGGTTTCTTGGCTGTCGTAGCCTGTCTCTTCTGGGCATGGAGGGGACAGGCCAAGACGGCGAGGAACACCGACAGGAACAGGGTCTGTATGATTCTGTGCTTCATTTAGAGACTTGTTATTTGTTTAAGAACATCCTCCACGCTCACTTCCTTATACTTTTCACTGACGGTGGTACGCGTTTCCCAGTCGCTGTCGGCCGTAACGCCGCTCATGTTGAGGGTTACCTTCACGTCCTTGGGCTGCCCGCTCATGCTGCTCTTGAAGCTGATGGTCTGCAGATGGGGGAATTTCTTCGAGCCGAAAGCCTTGAAGTCGCCGTAGGTCCAATGGAGGGTCGTGGTGCCATGGGAGCCGCCGGCATAGGTGATGTCAGCACCCTGGATAAGGGCTGATGCCTGATCGGCCAGCCATTGGAAGGTGAGGCGGTCTTGTCGGAGCGACACGGTGTTGGCCGCGCCCTTGTTTCCGAAAGCCACATCGTACTGTTTGAGTTCCGTCTCCGTCACTTTCTTAGCTCCTGGAAGGAAAAGCTGGTTCCAAAACATGGCCTGCAAGGAATAGAAGTTGATGCCTTGGTCGCGGAGGAAGTCCACCCGGTTGTAATCGCCCTTGATATACTGCTTGTGTATGCGGTCGATGATCATCACATAGTCCTTGGTGAACTCCAGACGACCGACTTCCGTACCCAAGAGGGGCACGAACAGCTGTATGCGGATGACATCGTCCTTGCGCATGTGGATGGAACCGGGCACGGTGAGGTTCTTCGAGCCCGTGTTGAGGGTGAAGTTTATCTTTGAAACAACGTTCTGCTGATAGGCGGCATTGTCCGACACTTGCCGGACGAAGTTCAGTTTCCGGGCAGCCTGCTCATCTTTCTGCTGGCTTACGAGGTTGGTTGCCGAGGTGTCGGCATCTGTCACGGTAGCTTTTTTGGCTCCGCAGGCCGTCAAGGCGATGACGGCTACACTCAGGATGATATTCTTTTTCTTCATATTCATATGATTAACAGGAAACCTTTCGGGAACGGTTACCGTCACGCCCCCTACTCCGTGCTTCCTTCTTTTTTGTCGTCTATATACCTGCGCTGGCGTATCTTCTCCTGCAACAGCGCGCTGCCACCACCCTCGTCGAGTGCCTGCTGCCAGAAAGCAAGGGCTCCGTCGAGGTCGCCCGTCATGGCATGGATGTCTCCGGCATGCTCCACGACGACACTACTGAGCGTGCTGTCGTTGCGAATGGCTTGGTCTATGTAGATTTTTGACTCCTCGTAGCGTCCCTGACGGAACAGGATCCACGCATAAGTATCGAGATAAGTGCTGTTGTCGGGTTCTTCCTTGATGGTCTTATAGCTCATCTGCTCGGCCCGGCTGAGGTCTCTGCCCTCCTCGCTGAGGAAGTAGGCATAGTTGTTCAGGCACCCCATGTTGTCGGGTTTCCAATGGAGACAACTGTCGTAAGCCTCATAGGCTTCTTTTACGAGCCCTTTCTCGTGGAGGATGTCGCCCATGATGGCATAGAAATCGCTCACGATGTTGACATTGTCGCTGCTGTTGATTTGCGAAACGCCTTTGCGGAATGTCTCCAGAGCCTCATCCTTGTCTTCTTTCTGAAGGAAAGCCATTCCCTGAAAGTAATAGAAAGCCATCTCCTCAGGGTTATACTGCTGGGCAGGACGGCACAGTTCAATCACACGGTCATAGTCCTGCAACTCCCAAGTGCTCTGAATGAGCTGGAAGCGGGCACTCGCATTGTCGGGTTCTATCTCCAACGCCTTCAGGTAGACGGCATTGACTTCATCGACGGGTCTTCCAAGAAGCGAGAGATAAGCCGCCTTGAGCATGGTGAGGTCGGCATTCTGCTGTGGAAGTGCCAGCACCTCGTCGAAACAGGACAGCACTTTTGCGCTGTCGCCGTCGTCCCCGCGGTTCTCCATGATGACCTGACGCATCAGCGTGAGCTTTGTTTCCTCTCCGGTACGCTTGCTCCGCAACAGCTGGAGCAACAGCTGGTCGGCCTTTCCGTTCATATCCTTCTCGCGGTAATAGTCAAGCATCGACATCTGAGCCATCTCATTGTCGGGATCTTCCTTCAACACCGTCTTATATTCCTTCAGTGCCGCCTCCGCCTTGTCGTTCTGCAAGAGCCAGTTGCCCAGCATCACGCGATAGTTGAGGTCGTTGGGATGCTTCTGTACGAGAGTCTTCAGCTCGCGGAACACCTTCTGCTTGTCGCCAATCTGCTCGTAGACCTGCATTTTCGACAGCGTAATCTGCTCACTGCTGCCCTCCTGCGTCTCGATCTTGTCGAGCATCTCTATCATCTTGGGATAGTTGTTCTGCGTACCATACAGGCGAAGCAGCAACATCAGCACGTCCGAGCGGTCACGGTGAGTTGCATAGAACTGTTCATAGCTGTCGATGGCCTTCTCGTACTGCCGCTGTGAGATGAGATACTGCCCGATGCGCTCCTGATAGGTGCTGTTGCCGGGAGCCAGCGCAGCCGCCTTCTCAAAGCAGCGAGCTACCATCGTGTCCTGTTTCAGGTCGGCATAGTAGCCAGCCAGCTGGAAATGCACTTCCGCTGCGTCCGGCTTGATGTCGCGTGCATGTCGGAGCAAGTCGAAGGCTGCCGAATAGTTGCCTTTTTCCTGTTGCTTGATGCCTTCTAGGAAGAAATATTGGTAGCGGCGGGCCTTGTCCGAGCCAGGCTCCGACTGTCCCCAAACTGCCGACGACGACACCGTCATCGCCCATACAAGCCCTATGATGATTCGTAATCTCGTCATTCTACATTCCTTTTTCATTCCACGCCATCGCTTCTGCGCCTTGATGCGTTGCGCTTATTTCACGCCTGTATGTCCATAGCCGCCCTCACCGCGCTCCGTCTGGTCAAGCACGTCCACCACTTCAAAGTCGGCCTGCTCATGACGGGCTATCACCAGCTGGGCAATACGCTCGCCGTCGTTCACCACAAACGGCTCCTGTGAGAGGTTGATGAGCACCACGCCAATCTCACCCCGATAGTCGGCATCCACCGTCCCTGGCGCATTCAGCACCGTGATGCCTTTCTTCAGTGCCAGTCCACTACGCGGACGCACCTGCGCCTCATAACCTTCGGGCAATGCAATATGCAATCCCGTACCTATCAGTCGCCGTTCCAACGGCTGCAACGTTATGGGTTCATCTATGTTGGCACGCAAATCCATACCTGCACTCATGGCCGTTGCATAGGCAGGCAACGGCTGATGGCCCTTATTGACGACTTGAATCTTCAGCATACGCGTACATAATTAAGATATAAAACAGATGCAAAGGTAATAAAAAGATATGACAACCACGCCGATATGATGGCAAATTATACGATTTTAACGGTTTCACCGACAAATCCGAAAGCTACGGCAAGTCTTCCGGAAAGGCATTCCTTTTGCCTTGCAGAAGAAAAAAGAACGAGGAAAAACGCACGGGGAAGGAACAAGCGTGCTGATTTCCGGCATAATTTCGTATCTTTGCAACCATGAACTGGCAACAACTGATATCCAACAAACGGCTCGGACAAGAAATCCGGCACTCCGAACGGCATGACGACCGGTCGGAATTCAAACGCGACTACGACCGCCTCATCTTCTCGGCACCCTTCCGCCGACTGCAAAACAAGACGCAGGTGTTTCCCCTTCCGGGCAGCATCTTCGTACATAACCGGCTCACCCACTCACTGGAAGTGTCGTCGGTGGGCCGCTCGCTGGGCGACGACGTAGCACACCTGCTGAAGAAACGCCACCCGGAACTCACCGACACGCTGTTTGAAGAAATAGGAACCATCGTCTCAGCGGCCTGCCTGGCTCACGACATGGGAAACCCGCCGTTCGGCCACAGCGGCGAAAAAGCCATGCAGGCCTACTTCAAAGAAGGACCGGGCATGTATCTGCGCAACCACGTCAGTGCCCGTTTCTGGGACGACATCACGCATTTTGAAGGCAACGCCAATGCTTTCCGCCTGCTCACCCACCGTTTCAAAGGCCGCCGCGACGGCGGTTTCGTGATGACCTACAGCATGCTGGCCTCCATCGTGAAGTATCCCCACTCAGCTTCCGCAGCCGGCGAAAAGGGCAAATTCGGATTCTTCACCACCGAAGAGCCGGACTTCTGCCGCATCGCCGCAGAACTGGGCATCCCAAGAAAAGCACCCGACAGCAGCCATCCGAACCGCATCGCCTACGCACGCCATCCACTGGTCTACCTCGTGGAAGCTGCCGACGACATCTGCTATGAAATCATGGACATTGAAGATGCCCACAAACTGAAGCTCCTCTCCTTTGAAGAGACGGAACAGCTGTTGCTCGGCTTCTTCGACGAAGAGACCCAGGCACACATCAAGCAACGCGTGGAAGACGAAGGAGTGACCGACGAGAACGAGAAAGTGGTATATATGCGCGCCTGTGCCATCGGCAAACTGGAGAACGAGTGCGTACGCACTTTCGTGGAACACGAGGACGAAATCCTCGCAGGCACCTTCGAAGGAAGCCTCATCAAGCACATCGCACCCCTCCAGCGCGAGGCATACAAGCAGTGCACGGCCATCTCCCTGAGCCGTATCTACAACAGCAAGATCGTATTGGACGTAGAACTGAGCGGCTACAAGATTATGGAAACCCTCATGCAGGACCTCGTGGAAGCTGCCGTACACCCCGAAAAGTTCCACTCCCAGCAGCTCATCCGCCGCTTCTCGTCACAATACGACATTCAAAGTGACGACCTCGAGACCCGCATCATGGCCGTCCTCGACTACATCACGGGCATGACCGACATCTATGCCCTCGACATCTACCAGAAAATCAACGGAATCTCCCTGCCCGTTCTCTGAGCCTTGACCTGCAAGAGAAGAACGGGCAACGTCGTCGAAACCGTCATGGGACGGCAAGACAGCAACGGCCGTCTGCCAAGCAAAGCCCGCAGAATGCTCCAATCCGCCTCTCGGAAAAAGCAATATAGCCTATATTACTTTGTAATAAACCCTATTTTACCAAGTAACATAGGCTATATTACCTGATAATAAAGGGTCTATTACTTCTTGACCGCAGCCACCTCTACCCTTAAGACGACACCCGACAGCCCGTCCACGGACCCCATTCAAAGGATGCACATGGCTACGACATCACACAAGAAGTCCCCATACCTGATTATCCAGACACAGGGACTTCCATTCAACTTTTATATCAGAAAGATTACTTTACTTTTCTTTATAAATCACCTTGTTGGCTCCGCTCGTCAGTTTCAGTGCTTCGGGATGCTCATGTATGAAAGAATCGATATGGCGGATGCGCTTTTCTTCCAGAATCTCGTCAATGGCTATCAGGATTCCCGTCTCCTCGACATCGCCGAAGCCGTAGTTAATGGCCGTGCCGAAGAGTTTCATGGTGGGAGACAGGTTCATATAGGCATTCACCAAGGGTGGAATGTTGTAGCCCAAGGCACGGATTTCACGGTTCAGGATGCGATAGTCGGCACGGAAGTCGTCTTCACAGAAGAGCCTTTCCAATTCTTTGGGATCTTCCTCGATTTTCAGCGGTTTCATCGGCGTTATGAGATTATCCTTGTCGTCGAAGTGTTTCTTGAGGAAATAGAGAATCATATCGCGTCCGCGGCGGATATAGGAGGGATACATGGTCATTTTTCCGAAGAAATACTTGATGTGCGGATTGAGCACCGTCAGGGCTCCCAAGCCGTCCCAAAGATTGTCCAGGGCGAAGATGCTCTTGGTGTTAAGCCGTACGTTCTGGTATTCTGGAGCAACGAAAGAACGTCCCAGCTCAACGGTATAAGGCATATACTCTTCGATGAAGCGGTCAGAGAAATGGAACATGTGGCTCGTGGCAAGCTTGGGTTGCCTGTTTTCGTCGAGCTCCCAATCCGTTCCATAAAGGTAGCGGTACCCCCCGATGATCTCTTCGGCCTCCGGATTCCACACAATCAGCTGCTTATAGCAGTTCCCGCAGGTATCAAACTCGTCAATGTCGAGTTCCTTTCCTGTTCCACCGCCAGCCTCTCGGAATGCCAGTTCGCGCAGACGGCCAATCTCCCGCATGACTGCTGGCGCATTATGAGCCGTAATGACATAGATTTCGTTATGACTTTTATTTGTCATTCGAAGTTGCTTGTCGGGTGTCAGTTCCTTCTTCAGCAGTTCTTTGCTGACGGGTTGGATAATTTCTTGCTCCATGTTTACTTTTATAAGTTGTTCTTCGGATAGTCCAATGTTTCTGTTATGTCAAAGAAGCGGGGTTCCGCTATAGTTCATAAACGCGTTTTTGCACAAAATTAGCCCATTCCATCGGCGTTTTTGTTTTATCAAACGTTTGCCAGGGAATCGGTTTTCCTATTTTCACTTTAAAGGTCTTGTGCACGTTTTTATACATCTCGTCAACAAGAAACAGCATGGCAATATTGAACTTGATGCCGAGCCGCTTGCAGACATTGGCCAGTGCGTAGAAAAAGTTTGAATTCTGACCTCCGAAATGGATAGGTACGACATCACGCTGATACTGCACGCTCTTGGAAATAAATGTCTTCTTCCACGGCAAATCGTGAATTTCACCATTGATTTTCCGAGAGCACAGCCCCGCAGGGAACATCAGCATGTGCATATCGCTCTGGAAACCAGCCTCGACCATGGCGGGGAAGTTGCGGCTCTGCGCCCCCGTCTTGTTGATACCGATGCAGAGCGGTGCCAGTCCCGGTAGGTTCATCAGCAAATCATTGACCAGATAGCGGAAGTTAGAGTCGTAGTGGCGACCGATAATCGCCCCCAAGGCTACGCCGTCGGCTCCTCCCAGCGGATGGTTCGACACGAAAGTGTAGAGTTTTCCATCGTCCTTGTCCGGCAGGTTTTCCTTTCCTTCAATCTCAAGCGTCATGTCAAGATAGCGCACACATTCCTCCAGCCACTCTGTGCCGGTAAGGTTTCGGCTTCTCCAAAGGAAGGCATTCACCTCGTCCTGATGCACGATGTGCTTCAGCCAAGCGGTTACGAAATGCGGCACGAAGCGTGCCTTATCGCCCATTTTACTTTTGAGGATGACATCAATGTCGATCGTTTTCTCTACTTTCTCACTCATGTTGTATGGTGCTAACAACTTGCAAAAATAACGAAACCTTTTCAAAAACGTTTCACTTTTTCTAAAAAATGTGACTTTTTGCTTAATTTTATCCTCTTTTCCGTTCTTTTTTCAGCAGAAAAAAGCTGTTTCGCCTAACTGATGTGCCGCGCCGACGAATGACAAGCGACCATCGTCCTGGGTTTTGGCAATGACTTTTGCCCACTTCATTCTGCATCCAACACCCACAAAGGAAATTCGTCTGACTTTTGTTAAATTATTAAAAAATACGCATTTTTCGTAAACTTTGTGGTGTTTTGTGGTGGAATGTGGGGGATTTTGTGTAATTTTGAACCCAAAATCAATTATTATAAGATGTTCGCATGCGATTTTTAGGTAACATAGAAGCAAAAACCGATGCCAAGGGACGGGCTTTCCTTCCCTCGGTTTTCCGTAAGGTGCTGAGTGCCTCGGGCGAAGAACGGCTGGTGATGCGCAAGGATGTGTTTCAGCCTTGCCTGACGCTCTATCCGGAATCGGTATGGAACACGCAGCTCGACAAGCTCCGTGCCCGCACAAACCGTTGGAATGCAGAACATCAGCAGTTGTTCCGGCTGTTTGTTTCCGATGTGGAAATCATCACGCTTGACAACAATGGACGTTTCCTGATACCGAAACGCTATCTGAAAATGACCGGAATAGACCAGTCGATTAAGTTCATCGGCATGGACGACACAATAGAAATCTGGAGCAACACCAACGTGGAGAAATGGCAGATGGACGCAACGGAGTTTGCCCGGAAAATGGAAGAACTGATGAGTGACGAACCGCTTCAACTCTGACGATGATGCCAACGATGCCTGTAGAAAACTATCACATACCAGTTCTGTTGCAAGAGAGTGTTGACGGACTGGACATTCGCCCCGAGGGAGTCTATGTAGACGTTACATTCGGCGGTGGCGGCCACAGCCGTGAGATTCTGTCGCGTCTCGGGCAGGAAGGCCGGCTCTACAGCTTCGACCAGGATGCAGACGCAGAAGCCAACGTTCCGGAGGAATCAGGGCGCTTTACCTTTGTCCGTTCTAACTTCCGATACCTGAAGAATTGGATGCGCTACTATGGTGTGGAGCATATTGATGGTCTGCTGGCCGACCTCGGAGTGTCGAGCCACCACTTTGACGACGAGACACGCGGCTTCTCTTTCCGATTCGACGCGCCACTGGACATGCGAATGAACAAACGGGCGGGGCTGACTGCGGCTGACATTCTGAACGGATATGGCGAGGAGCAACTGGCAGACATCTTCTATCTCTACGGAGAACTGAAACCGGCGCGTCGTCTGGCGGCAGCCATCGTGAAGGCGCGGAGCCAAAAGCCCATTGCCACGACCCACGAGTTGATGACGCTTGCAGAACCAATACTGAAGCGGGAACGGGAGAAGAAGGAGATGGCCAAGTTGTTTCAGGCCTTACGGATAGAAGTAAACCACGAGATGGATGCCCTCCGGGAAATGCTGGAAAGTGCAAGAGACCTACTCATCCCAGGCGGCCGGCTCTCCGTGATTACCTACCACTCGCTGGAAGACCGTCTGGTGAAGAACATGATGAAGGCCGGCAATGCGGAAGGAAAGGTCAAGCAAGACTTCTACGGGCGTATAGAAACCCCGTTCCGGCTGGTCAACAAGGTGACGACACCCAGTGCAGACGAACAGGCGGCCAATCCACGCAGTCGCAGTGCCAAGCTAAGGATTGCAGAAAAGAAAGGAGAATAGACACAGATGGAAGAAAACAAACATACACAAGAGCCGGAGAATGAGGTAAAGATGACCATCGTGCAGCCACAGGACGAGCCAGTCAAGCCCATGGAGGAAACCCTCGGCACAGCCGACAAGGCCGGCAAGGATGCCCCGACACAAGAGGCGGTAAAGGAAGCTGACGACATAGGCACGGAAAGGGAAGACGTGAAAGCCTTGAAAGAAGCCATTCACCAACAGGCACGGGAAGACGAGCAACCTTTCTCGGCCAACTTCACGCTGAGAAAGATTTTAGGAGGCGACGTGTTGAACGCACGTCTCATCCGCAGCCAAATCTGGCTGATCGTGCTTGTCGTATTTTTCATCATCCTGTATATTTCCAACCGATACAGCGTACAGAAGGATTTGCTGGAGATTGACCGTCTGAACACTCAGCTCAAGGATGCCAAGTACAAGGCACTGTCAAGCAGTAGCATGCTGACGGAAAAATGCAGGGAGAGCCATGTATTGGAAATGCTGAAGAACAACAAGGACAGCACACTGAAGATGCCTGATCATCCTCCTTTCATCATACAGGTTCCGAAATAGAAACAGGAAGAAGAAGACCGAACACCCCCAAAAAACAAGAAACAGAAAAGAAGTAGTTGAGAAGATGAGTAAGCTAAACAATAAGAACATCATGCCCAGATACAGTGTCATTGCCATCGTGATGACCGTCATTGCCGCTGCCGTGCTTGTAAAAGCGTTCTACACCATGACGGCGGGAAGGAAGTATTGGGTACAGGTGGCATCCCGATTGAAAGTCGACAGCGTAGAGGTGAAACCGACCCGAGGTAACATCTACAGCTGCGACGGGCAGCTTATGGCCAGCAGCCTTCCTGAGTTCAAATTGTTTATGGATTTCAATGCCTTGCATGAGGCCGAGAACGATTCCATCTGGGAAGCAAAAATCGACTCCATCTGCGACGGACTACACCAGATATTCCCGTCAAAGACCTCTGCCGAATTCAGGGCTTCGTTGGAAGAGGGACGCACCAAGCTGAGCAAGCATTGGCCCATCTGGGAGAAGCGCGTGGACTATAGCACCTACAAAGAAGTACAAGCACTGCCGGTTTTCAATCTCTCGAAATACAAGAGCGGCTTCCATATTGAGGAATTCAATGCCCGCCGCCGTCCCTACGGAACACTGGCTGGGCGCACTATCGGTGACATGTACGGTGCCAAAGATACAGCCAGATGCGGTTTGGAACTCTCTTACGATTCCATTCTCCGCGGAAAGAACGGAATTATCCACCGCCGCAAGGTGCTAAACAAATACCTCAGCATTACGGACACACCGCCGACGGATGGAATGGATATCATCACAACCATAGACGTAGGCATGCAAGACCTGGCAGAACGCGCCGTCGTTGACGAACTGAAACTGATCAACGGCAATGTGGGCGTGGCCATCGTCATGGAAGTAGCCACCGGCGACATCAAAGCCATCGTCAACATGGAGAAAGTGGCCGAAGGCGTATACCGCGAGACCAAGAACCATGCCGTCAGCGACCTGCTTGAGCCCGGCTCCGTATTCAAAACAGCCAGTTTGCTGGTAGCACTCGACGACGGCGTAGTGGACACGACCTATGCCATTGCCACAGGCGGCGGCGTCTGGAACATGTACGGACGTGACATGAAAGACCACAACTGGACCCGTGGCGGATATGGGACTATCAGCCTACCGAGAACCCTTGAGGTAAGTTCCAACATTGGTGTAAGCCGCATCGTCGACAATTTTTACCACAAGAACCCCGAGAAGTTCGTGCAGGGTATCTATGACCTCGGACTGGCTGAAGACTTCAAACTTCCAATTCCCGGCTATTCACCAGCCAAGATTCGTATGCCCAAGAAGGATGCAAAGGGTAAGCAATACCTGAACTGGAGCAAAACGGCACTGCCATGGATGAGTATCGGCTACGAGACACAGGTGCCACCCATCTCTACGCTGACGTTCTACAATGCCATTGCCAATAACGGAAAGATGATGAAGCCCCGTTTCGTCAAGCAGGTGGTCAAGGACGGAGAAGTCGTTATGGAGTTCCCGCCAGAAGTTGTCAAAGGACGCGAGCAGATAGCCAAGCCTGCAACCATCAAGACCATGCAGACCATTCTGGAACACGTCGTCAGCCAAGGACTGGGCAAGCGGGCCGGATCAAAACTGTTCAAAGTGGCAGGAAAAACCGGAACGGCACAGATGTCGAAAGGCGTTGCCGGCTACCATACAGGCACCATGAACTACCTGCTGAGCTTTGCAGGTTTCTTCCCTGCAGATGCACCGCGATATAGCTGCATTGTCTGCATCCAAAAATCAGGTCTCCCTGCGTCAGGCGGTGGAATGAGCGGTGTCGTGTTCCACTACATCTCAGAAGGCATCATGGCCCAAAGCCTGAAACGCGATGTCAATGATGCCGTCGACTCGACTTCCATTCTAATTCCTCAAGTGAAGAGTGGCAACCTGCTGGCGGCCGATTTCGTTCTCAATCATTTTGGATTTGACATCAAGAATGGATGGGGAGGCTCCTATTCATCAGGAAATCCTGTCTGGGGAACCATCGAACATCAGGGACGCAAGTCGCTAAGCCTGAAGAAATACACCTCGACACCAACGAAAACCGTTCCCGACGTGAAAGGTATGGGTGCACGGGATGCCGTCTACCTGTTAGAGAACAACGGCATCAAGGTCCATCTCGTCGGACGTGGTAAAGTTTCAGAGCAGAGCATCCCAGCAGGCAGCAGTATCAAGAAAGGAGCGGTATGCACCCTCAAGCTCGTATAGGCGACAACCGTATATAAAAAAGGACAAGCATCAAGAAAAAACGGAATATGAAACTGAATCTTTTACTAAAGGACATCCACCCCACCAACATCTGCGGTGATAGTGATTTAGAAATCACGGGTGTCAACATTGACAGCCGACGCATTGCAGACGGGCATCTCTTCATCGCCATGAAGGGTACACAAGTAGACGGACACCAGTTCATCGGCAAAGCCATTGAGCAAGGAGCAAAGGCCATTCTTTTGGAAGACATGCCGGAAAAGAAAGCAGAAGGAGTCACATATATCCAAGTGGAATCAACAGAAGACTGCGCGGGTAAAGTGGCAACTGTTTTCTACGGTGAACCTTCCAAGCGGCTGAAGCTGGTCGGGGTGACTGGCACCAATGGAAAGACGACCATCGCCACCTTATTATATAATATGTTCCGGAAGTTCGGCCATAAAGCAGGACTTCTCTCAACGGTGTGCAACTACATCGACGGAGAAGCCGTCCCAGCCAGCCACACCACTCCCGACCCCATCGAACTCAACCAGCTGCTCCATCAGATGGTAGAGGCAGGATGCGAATATGCCTTCATGGAGTGCTCCAGCCATGCCATCCACCAGAAACGCATTGGCGGACTGGAGTTTGCGGGCGGCATCTTTACCAACTTGACCCGCGACCATCTGGACTATCACAAGACCTTCGAAAATTACCGCGATGCGAAGAAGATGTTCTTTGACGGCTTGTCCAAGAACGCCTTCTCCATCATTAACGCCGACGACAAGAACGGTATGGTCATGGTACAAAATACGAAATCTACGGTAAAGACCTACTCAACACAACGTGCCGCAGACTTCAAGGCACGCCTGTTGGAATGTCATTTTGAAGGAATGTACCTTGAAGTAGACGGCAGGGAAGTCGGTGTGCAATTCATCGGAAAGTTCAATGTCAGCAACCTCCTTGCCGTCTATGGTGCAGCTGTCATGCTCGGCAAGGAACCTGACGACATCTTGGTTGTACTCAGCACACTGAAAAGCGTCAACGGTCGCCTCGACCCCATCAGTTCGCCCGACGGATGGACAGCCATTGTCGACTATGCCCACACCCCCGATGCCCTGGAAAACGTGCTCAACGCCATCCATGAAGTCCTGAATGGCAAGGGACGGGTTATTACGGTGTGCGGAGCCGGCGGTAACCGTGACAAAGGCAAGCGTCCGCTGATGGCACAAGAAGCCGTCAAGCAGAGCGACAAAGTCATTATCACCAGCGACAATCCCCGTTTCGAAAACCCGCAAGCCATCATAGACGACATGCTGGCTGGCCTCAATGCCCAACAGACCAAGAAAGTCATCAGCATCGTCGATCGTCGCGAAGCCATTCGCACGGCATTGATGATGGCATCCAAGGGCGATGTCATTCTCATTGCCGGCAAGGGGCATGAAGACTATCAAGAGATTGAAGGCGTAAAACACCATTTCGACGATCACGAAGTCGTAAAAGAGTACATCGGCTAATGCTCCCAGACCGGCATCGGCAAGTCCATCAAGAAAAATAAGAGAACACATCCATCAAAAAAGAAACGATATGCTATACTATATCTTCCGATTTCTCGACCAGTTCGGCATCAGTGGTTCCCACATGTGGAGCTACATCTCCTTCCGTGCCATTCTGGCATTGATCCTCGCACTGATTATCTCAGCCTGGTTCGGCGAGAAGTTCATCAAATATATGAAACGCCGAAACATCTCCGAGACGGCACGCGACGAGAGCATCGACCCCTTCGGCGTCCAGAAGAAGGGCGTTCCCACCATGGGTGGCATCATCATCATCGTCTCCATCCTGCTGCCCATTCTGCTATTAGGCCGAATGCGCAACATCTACCTGATTCTGATGATCATCACCACCGTCTGGCTGGGATTTCTGGGATTCCTCGACGACTACATCAAGATTTTCAAAAAGAACAAAGACGGTCTGAAAGGGAAATACAAGATCGTCGGTCAAGTCAGCATCGGATTCATCGTAGGCTTGGTGCTCTACCTCAGTCCCGATGCCGTCGTACGCGAAAACGTCACCGTACAGCAACAGAACCAGGAAGTAGTCATCAAACATAGCAACGAGGCCAAGAAGTCCCTGAAGACGACCATCCCGTTCCTGAAAAACCACAACCTTGACTACTCCAAGGTGATGGGCTTCTGCGGGAAGCACAAGGTCGCTGCAGGCTGGATTCTCTTTGTCGTGATGACCATCATCGTCGTTACGGCCGTGTCCAACGGAGCCAACCTCAACGACGGCATGGACGGCATGTGTGCCGGCAATGCGGCCGTCATCGGCGTAGCCTTGGGCATACTGGCCTATGTGTCGTCCCACATCGGCTATGCATCCTACTTTGACATCATGTATATCCCCGGCTCTCAGGAGCTGGTAGTCTTCATGTGTGCCTTCATCGGTGCCATGATTGGATTCCTCTGGTACAATGCCTACCCCGCTCAGGTCTTCATGGGCGACACCGGTTCACTCACCATCGGCGGCATCATCGGAGTCTGCGCCGTCATCATCCACAAGGAGTTGCTGTTGCCAATCCTTTGCGGCATCTTCTTCGTAGAGAGCCTGAGCGTCATCATACAGACCCAGTGGTTCAAGATCCAGAAGCGCAAAGGCAAGCGGGTGCGCGTCTTCCGTGCCACGCCTATCCACGACACCTTCCGCCGGTTGGATTCACAGCTGGACAGCACCAGCACCTACATCCTGAAGAAGTGGCCTCACCGCCCTTTCCACGAGTCCAAGATCACCATCCGCTTCTGGATTGTCACCGTCATTCTGGCGGCTCTTACCATCATCACCCTGAAAATGAGATAGCCTTATGAATAAGATTGTAGTATTAGGAGCAGGCGAGAGCGGCGCAGGAGCTGCCGTCCTGGCCAAGAAACAAGGATTCGACGTGTTCGTGTCCGACATGTCCGCCATCAAGGACAAGTACAAGAAACAGCTTACTGACCACCACATCGAGTGGGAAGAAGGCCAGCACACCGAGGAACGCATCCTCGATGCCGACGAAGTCATCAAGAGTCCGGGCATCCCCGACACCGTCCCGATGGTTCAGAAGCTCATAGCCAAGGGCATCCATATCATCAGCGAAATCGAGTTTGCCGGTCGCTACACCGATGCTAAGATGATTTGCATCACAGGCTCCAACGGCAAGACCACAACCACGTCGCTCATCTATCACATCTTCAAGGAGGCCGGCTACGACGTGGGCTTGGCTGGCAACATCGGCAATTCACTGGCCTTGCAGGTGGCCGAAGATCCGCACGCCTATTACGTCATCGAGCTGAGTTCCTTCCAACTCGACAACATGTACGACTTCCGTGCCGACATTGCCATCCTCCTCAACATCACGCCCGACCACCTCGACCGCTACGACTTCTGCATGCAGAACTACGTCGATTCCAAGATGCGCATCATCCAGAACCAGACCCCAGCGGATTCATTCATCTACTGGAACGACGACCCCATCATCAAACGCGAGCTCGAGAAGTACGACATCAAGTCCGTACAATACCCTTTCTCCGAACTGAAGGAGAAAGGCTCCATCGGATACATTGAAGAAGGAACCTACAAACTGGAAGCCCCCACCCCGTTCAACATGGAGCAGGAAGCCCTGTCACTCACCGGCAAGCACAACATCTACAACTCCCTTGCTGCCGGTATCGCTTCCAACATCAGCGGCATCAGGAAAGAAAGTATCCGTAAGAGCCTCAGCGACTTCCCCGGCGTGGAGCACCGGCTGGAGAAAGTATGCAAGGTCGGCGGCGTACAGTTCATCAACGACTCCAAAGCCACCAACGTCGATGCCTGCTGGTATGCCCTGGAGAGCATGAAGACACCCACGGTGCTCATCATCGGCGGCAAGGACAAAGGCAATGACTATGCCCCCATCATCCCGCTGGTCAAGGAGAAGTGCCGTGCCATCGTCTACCTCGGTGCCGACAACCAGAAGCTGCACGACAACTTCGACCAGTTGGGCATCCCCGTACGCGACACCCACTCCATGAAAGACTGCGTGGCCGCCTGCTACGAGCTGGCTCAGCCCGGCGACACCGTGCTGCTCAGCCCCTGCTGCGCCTCCTTCGACCTGTTCAAGAACATGGAAGACCGTGGCGAACAGTTCAAGGAACTGGCCCGAAACCTATAGCTCCGGAGCCGACAATGCCGTAAAACCTGAAAAGAAACATGAACAAGACATTAGGCAATATATTCAAAGGCGACAAGGTCATCTGGATGATCTTCTTCTTCCTCTGCATGATCAGCATCATCGAGGTCTACTCGGCCTCCAGCTCGCTGTCATACAAAGGCGGAAACTATTGGAGTCCCATCCTCAAGCACGGCGGAATCCTGGCCGTCGGAACCTTTGCGATGGTCGTCGTCCTCAACATCAAGTGCAAGTATTTCAAGCTGGCCACCCCCATCCTGCTTGGATTCTCGTTTCTCACCCTGCTGTGGGTGCTCGTGGCAGGACAGGCCACCAACGGAGCCAGCCGATGGGTGAGCTTTATCGGCATCCAGTTCCAGCCGTCGGAGATTGCCAAGGGTGCGCTGATCCTTGCCGTGGCACAGATCCTGAGTGCCATGCAGACCGACAAGGGTGCCGACCGCAAGGCATTCAAATACATTCTCATCGTCTGTGCATTCATCGTGCTGCCCATTATGCTCGAAAATCTTTCCACGGCCATGCTCATCTGCATCACCGTGGTCTTGATGATGTTCATCGGCCGAGTCCCCCGCGACCAGATCGGCAAACTGCTGGGCATCGTGGCACTCATAGGTGTCTTCGGCATCTCCATGATTCTGCTCGTAGGAAGGGAACGCCAGGAAGAGCCTGACAAGCAGACACTGACCGAAATCGCCGCAGAGCAGAAAGAAGCACCCGGCTTGATCGAGAAAACCTTCCACCGTGCCGACACCTGGAAGGGTCGCATCCTCAAGTTCTTCAACAATGAGGAGATTCCGCCAGAGAAGTATGACCTGGACAAAGATGCTCAGGTGGCTCACGCCAACATTGCCATCGCCACCTCCAACATCGTAGGCAAAGGCCCCGGCAACTCCAACGAGCGCGATTTCCTGTCACAGGCCTTCTCCGACTTCATCTACGCCATCGTCATTGAGGAACTGGGCATCTTCGGCGCAGCTGCCGTGGCTCTCCTCTACATCTTCCTCCTCTTCCGCACGGGAATCATCGCCAACCGCTGCGAGAATGCCTTCCCGGCCTTCCTCGCCATGGGCATCGCCCTGCTGCTGGTCACCCAAGCACTGTTCAACATGCTGGTGGCCGTAGGACTGGCTCCCGTCACCGGACAGCCCCTGCCGTTGGTCAGCAAGGGAGGAACTTCCACCATCATCAACTGCGTCTACATAGGTGTCATCCTCAGCATCAGCCGATCGGCCAAACGAAAGACACAGCAGACAGCCACAATGCCTGAGACCGTACCGGCAACGGCCTGACGGCCTTCGCCGGAGCCCCTCTTGACCACGCCGGCAGCTTCAGCCTTGAAGTAATATAGGGCAAACAGCACGGCAATATAGGGCATATTACATGGTAAAAGAGGGTATCTTACCCGGTAATATAGGGTATATCAGTCAGTCAGAAGGTTCCGCAACGGTGACAAACCAGGCTCCATCAGCAGGCAAGAGTGCCCCCGCCGGAAGGATGAGACAGGCAACACAGCGGTAAGCAAACTTCATGCGAAATGTTTTAAATCATTAAAAGTGGCTGAAAATAACGCCGTTAAAAATATTTTGAGTATATTTGCACGTTAATACAGATAGATAAAGATGGACGAAAGACTGAGAATCATCATCAGCGGTGGCGGTACAGGCGGCCACATCTTCCCCGCCGTATCCATTGCCAACGCCATCAAGGCCAAGCAGCCGGATGCAGAAATCCTCTTCGTAGGAGCACTCGGACGCATGGAAATGCAGCGTGTGCCAGCAGCCGGATATGAAATCGTCGGTCTGCCGATCTGCGGTTTCGACAGGAAACACCTATGGAAGAACATCACCCTGCCTTTTAAGATGTGGAAGAGCGACCGTATGGTGAAACGCATCCTGCGCGATTTTCAGCCGCAGGCAGTCGTGGGTGTGGGCGGATATGCCAGCTTCCCGACACTGGCCGCGGCAGAACAACTGCATATTCCGACACTGATACAGGAACAGAACTCCTTCGCTGGAAAGACCAATAAGATGCTGGGAGAGAAAGCCCGAAAGATTTGTGTGGCCTATGAGGGCATGGAACGCTTCTTTCCTGCTGAGAAAATCATCATGACCGGAAATCCCGTCAGGCAGAACGTGCTGGAAAGCAACCTCTCGCAGGAGGAAGCCCGCAAGCTGTTCGGACTGGATCCGCAGAAGAAAACCATTCTCCTCGTGGGCGGAAGCCTCGGCGCACGCACCATCAACGAGAGCATGCTGCAACATCTTGACACCCTTGCGGCCACTGACGTACAGTTCATCTGGCAGACTGGAAAATACTACCATGCGGCCATCAACGAACAGCTGAAGAAGTACAAAGACCTGCCCAACCTCAAGGTGACCGACTTCATCAGCAACATGGGCACCGCCTACAAAGCGGCCGACCTCGTTATCAGCCGCGCAGGAGCCAGTAGCATCAGCGAATTCTGTCTCATCGGCAAACCCGTCATCCTCGTTCCCAGCCCCAACGTGGCCGAAGACCACCAGACGAAGAATGCCATGGCACTGGTCAACAAGGAAGCCGCCATCTATGTGAAGGACGCTGAGGCTCCGGCCACCCTGCTCCGCATCGCCCTCGACACCGTGGCCGACACGGCAAAATTGTCCTCTCTGAGCGACAACATCCTGAAACTGGGACTGAAAGACTCTGCCGACATCATCGCCGACGAGGTCATCAAACTGGCAACAAAACCCTAAGCCTGCCGTTCTGCGGTCTGGCAAAAAAACATCAAAACAAAGACAATACATGGAACTGAGAGAAATCACATCCGTCTATTTCGTAGGAGCTGGTGGCATCGGCATGAGTGCCATCGCCCGCTACTTCATCCGCAAAGGATTCGTCGTAGCCGGCTACGACAAGACACCCTCGCCGCTGACCCGGCAGTTGGAGAAAGAAGGCATGCTCATTCACTACGAGGAGAACGTTGAAGCTATTCCACAAGCCTGCCGCAATCCCAAGCAGACACTGGTGGTCTACACGCCAGCCGTACCGGCAACCCATCAGGAACTCGTCTACTTTCAGGAACGGGGATTTGAAATCCTCAAACGCGCACAGGTGCTCGGCACCCTGACACGCACCCACAAGGGACTCTGCGTGGCCGGAACCCACGGCAAGACCTCTACATCCACCATGTGTGCACACATCATGCACCAGAGCCAGGCCGACTGCAACGCCTTCCTGGGCGGCATCTCCAAGAACTACGGCACCAACTACATCCTTTCGCCGTCAGACTTCGTTGTCATCGAGGCCGACGAGTTTGACCGCTCCTTCCACTGGCTGCGTCCGTGGATGACCGTCATCACCTCCACCGACCCCGACCACTTGGACATCTACGGAACCAAGGAAGCCTACCTGGAGAGTTTCCGCCACTACACGACGCTCATCCAGCCAGGAGGCGCACTCATCATCCACAAAGGACTGGAGATGAAAGCTGACGTACAAGACGGTGTGCACATCTACGAATACAGCCTGGACGAGGGCGACTTCCATGCCGAGAACATCAAGATTGAGAACGGAGAGATCACTTTCGACTTCGCATCACCCATTGAGAACGTCGCCGGCATCCGCCTGGGACAGCCCGTACCCATCAACATCGAAAACGGAGTGGCTGCCATGGCCATGGCACAGCTCAACGGATGCTCGGCCGAGGAACTGCGCTACGGCATGAAGACCTATGCTGGTGTGGACCGCCGGTTCGACTTCAAGGTCAGGGACAGCCGTCATGTGCTCCTCTCCGACTATGCCCACCACCCCAAAGAAATCTACCAGAGTGCCAAGAGCATGCGTGAGCTCTACAAAGACCGCAAGATCACAGCCATTTTCCAGCCCCACCTCTATACCCGCACACGCGACTTCTACAAGGATTTTGCCGACGCACTGAGCCAGCTGGACGAGGTAATCCTCACGGAAATCTATCCGGCACGCGAGCAACCCATCCCCGGAGTCACCTCACAACTCATCTATGACCATCTGGCTGAAGGCGTTGAGAAGAGCATCATCCGCAAGGACGACGTGCTCGACTTGGTCCGCAACCGCGACTTCGACGTACTCATCGTGCTGGGAGCTGGCGATCTGGACAACTATACCAACGAAATAGCAGACATCATTAAGAACAAATGATCCTGAACTGGAAAAAAACAGCATTCTGCCTGACCGATGCCATACTGGCCGTCTACCTCGTCATGGCTGCCACCTCGTTCAACAAACCGGACGAGTCGGAACTGACATGCGGCAAGGTGGCCATCAACATCTCTGATTCCAACAATGCCGGATTCCTCAGTGCCAGCGAAATCAAGAGCATCTTGGAACGGCAGAAGCTCTATCCGCTCCACAAGCCGATGGCCTTTATTAGTCCGCGCCACATCGAAGAGGTGCTGAAAGGCAGCCCATTCGTCAACTCTGCCGAATGCTACAAGACCAAGGACGGACACGTCTGCATCAACATCACACAACGGATGCCCATCATCCGCATTAAGAGCCAAAACGGAGCCGACTATTACCTTGACGAGAAAGGCGGTCAGCTGCCCAACTCCAACTATACCAGCGACCTGATTATCGCCACGGGAAACATCAACAAATGGTTTGCCCAATACTACATCGCACCGCTGGCAAGGAACCTCATGGCATCGGAACTGTGGAGCAACCAAATCGAACAAATCAACGTGCTCCCCGACCGGGGCATCGAACTGGTACCACGCGTCGGCGACCACGTCGTCTTCATCGGCTACCTGCCACAGAACAAGAAGAATACCGTCAGGGAAAAGGAAATCGCCGAGTTCCTGGAGAAGAAGCTGTCCCGGCTGGAGAAGTTCTACCGCTACGGCCTTTCCAGTGCAGGATGGAACAAATACGCCTACATCAACCTGGAGTTTGACAATCAGATCATCTGCAAACGACATGAAGCCGTAGGCCAACAGTAAGGAAACAAGAGACAGAAACAACAATAAAAAACAGATATGCGTATGGCAGCAAGAGAATTTATCGTAGCCATTGAACTTGGCTCATCAAAGATTACGGGTATTGCCGGAAAGAAAAACCTCGACGGCAGTATATCGGTGCTGGCCGTTGTCAAGGAAGATGCCACGCAGTGCATTCGCAAAGGCGTGGTATATAACATCGACAAGACCGCACAATGCTTGACAAACATCATCACCAAGCTGAAGAACCAGCTCAAGAGTGAAATCGCCCATGTCTACGTCGGCGTAGGCGGACAATCCATCCGCAGTGTGCGCAATGTCATTGTCAAGGAACTGCCCGCCGAGACCATCATCACCACAGAGATGATCAACGAACTGATGGACACCAACAGGAACATGTCCTACCCCGAACAGGAAATCCTCGATGCTGCCACACAAGAATACAAGGTCGACAACCAATATCAACTCGACCCCGTCGGTATCAAGGCTGACCGGCTGGAAGGCAACTTCCTCAACATCCTGTGGCGCAAGTCGTTCTATAACAACCTCAACAACTGCTTCGACAAGGCCGGTATCGCCATCGCCGAGATGTATCTGGCACCGCTGGCATTGGCCGACAGCGTACTCAACGAAGCCGAGAAGCGGGGCGGATGCGTACTGGTAGACCTCGGTGCCGATACCACCACCGTCAGCGTCTACCACAAGAATGTGCTGCGCCATCTGGCCGTGATACCCCTCGGAGGCTCCAACATCACCAAGGACATCGCTTCGCTCCAGATGGAAGAGCGCGAAGCCGAGAAGATGAAGCTCAAATACGGCAGTGCCTATACCGACAACAGCGACATTGACAGCGCGCTCAGCTATCCCATCGACCAGGAACGGAGCGTGGAGAGCCGCAAGTTCATCGAGATTGTAGAAGCACGCCTCAACGAAATCATTGAGAATGTGTGGTATCAGGTGCCTTCGGAGTATGCAGACAAGCTCCTGGGCGGCATCATCCTCACAGGCGGCGGTTCCAACATGAAGTGCATCGAACGCGCCTTCCGCCTGCACACACACATTGAGAAGATACGCGTGGCCAAGTTTGTCAACCACACCATCACCTCCGGCAACCCCGACATCACAGCCCACAACGGTACGATGAACACCGTGCTCGGCCTGTTGGCCAAGGGCGACATCAACTGTGCAGGACCGGAAATCAGTGCCACGCGCGATATGTTCAACCCGGAGAAGCCCGCAGCCGACACCGCCACCACCGCAGGCCTGCACGCCACGCCACGCACCGCAGGCGAAATTGCAGGCAAGGGAGTCGTACTGACACAGGCCGAAAAGGAAAAAGCCGAGGAAGAAAAACGCCGCAAGGAAGAAGAGGAACGCCGACGCTTGGAAGAAGAAGAAGAACGCCGCCTCAAAGAAGAGGAAGAACGCCGCAAGAACAACTTCTGGAACAAGACCTGGGACAAGCTCAAACACTTCGGAAACGCCATCATGGAGCCGGAAGACGATTAACGTCCGGCTGAGACGACAAGTACAGAGCACCAGCGCATAGAGCTTAGAGTTTTCACACATTAAGAATAGAAGAATTATGGCATTAGATATTTTAGATTTCGGTGAACCCGATAAAGAGAACAGCATCATCAAAGTCATCGGTGTAGGAGGCGGAGGAGGAAACGCCGTCAACCACATGTATCGCGAAGGGATCCACGACGTGACCTTCGTCTTGTGCAATACTGACAACCAGGCACTCAACGACTCACCCGTACCCGTACATCTCCAGCTCGGCAACGAGGGACTCGGAGCCGGCAACAAGCCCGAGAAAGCCCGTCAGGCGGCTGAAGAGACCCTTGACGACATCAAGAACATGCTCAACGACGGAACCAAGATGGCCTTCATCACCGCAGGCATGGGCGGAGGTACCGGCACCGGAGCCGCTCCCGTCATCGCACGCGTATCCAAGGAACTGGGCATCCTCACCGTCGGCATCGTCACCATCCCCTTCCGATTCGAAGGCGACCGGAAAATCGACCAGGCACTCGACGGTGTTGAAGAAATGTCGAAACACGTCGATGCACTCCTCGTCATCAACAACGAACGGCTCCGCGAGATCTATCCAGAACTCACCGTGCTCGATGCCTTCGGCAAAGCCGACGACACACTCTCCATTGCTGCCAAGTCCATTGCTGAGATTATCACCGTCCACGGACTCATCAACCTTGACTTCAACGACGTGAAAACCGTACTTAAAGACGGCGGCGTAGCCATCATGTCGACCGGCTACGGAGAAGGTGAAGGCCGTGTGAAACGAGCCATTGAGGACGCACTCAACTCACCCCTGCTCAACGACAACGACATCTACAACTCCAAGA
>CAMHEA010000009.1 GCA_946184025.1 uncultured Prevotella sp. | reverse complement strand
GTAGGCCGTTTTTGGATGTTCTCCATTCCTTCTTTCCTCTACTCCTTCTTAGAGCCTTCCCATTTCGTGATAGGAGTAGTAGAGGCCGTCGGTGACGATGATGTGGTCGAGGAAATGGATGCGCATGGTCTCGCAGGCGGCCTTCACCCGTTGGGTAAGGCGGTCGTCGTCGGGACTCGGCTTGATGTTTCCGGAGGGGTGGTTGTGGCACAGTACGACGATGGTGGCATTGCAGAGGAGGGCTTCCTTGATGATGATCCGCACGTCGACGGCCGTCTCGGTGATGCCGCCGTGCGACAGGCGTTCTGCCTTCAAGAGCCTGCAGCTCTGGTTGAGAAGCAGAATCCATGCTTCTTCCACGTCCAGGTCTTGCATGCGCGTGTACATATATTGATAGATGTCGGGTGCGGCGTTGAGTGAGGGACGTGCCTCGGCGGTTTCACGGGCGCGCCGTTTGCCCAGTTCGCAGGCTGCAAGGATGCTGACGGCTTTGGCTTCGCCGATGCCATTGTACTCGCACAGCTGGTGTATGGAGCGTTTTCCGAGGGTGTTGAGGTTGTTGTTGCAGTCGCTCAGCAGCCGCTTCATCAGCTCTACGGCTGTTTCGCGGGTACTTCCTGAGCCGATGAGGATGGCCAGCAGCTCGGCGTTGGAGAGGGCTTCGGCTCCGAGCGACATGAGTTTTTCGCGTGGCCGGTCTTCTTCCGCCCACTGGTTGATGTTCAGTTTTTCCATGCTCGGTGGGTGTCTTTCACTTGTAGAAGTTCTTTTCGAAGGCGGTAAACTCGTCCTGTTTCCTGACGATGCGCTTCCAGTAGGCTTCCAGAAAGCCGGATCCGTAGCCGGTGAGTTGCACGAAGGCGGCGGGTACGGACAGCAGTCCGACGCGAAGGCTGCGGTTGACGGCCGTGGAGTCGGTGAGGATGAGGAGCGAATAGAGCAGGAGGGGGCTCAGGGCGATGGCGGCTGTGGCGAGGCTGCCCATACAGAGGGCTGTGAGGGTGGCCAGCAGCAGTGCGGCGGTTCCCAGCGTGAATACGGCTGGCAGCATGTGGACGGGTTTCATGGTGCCGGGATGGCGTTTTTCAAGGTTGATGCGTGCGATGCCGGAGTTGTAGACTTGCCGGAAGAACTTGCGGAAGTCCGTGCGCCGCTTGTGCCATACCCATGCTTCGGGAAAGAGGCGGGGCTCATGGCCTGCCTCGACGATACGGTAGGAGAAGTCGATGTCTTCTCCGAATCGCATCTTGGAGAATCCGCCCAGCTGTCGGTAGATGTCTGTCCGGATGCCCATGTTGAAACTGCGGGGATAGAACTTGTCCAGTTTCTTCTTTCCACCGCGTATACCTCCCGTGGTGAAGAAGCTGGTCATGGAGTAGGAGATGGCTTTCTGTGTGTCGGTGAAGGAGGGATGTGAGGCATCGGGTCCGCCGAAGGCGACGGTGCCAGTGGCCTTGATGCCTTCTTCCACGGCCTGCATATAGCCTTCGGGGAGCACTACGTCGGAGTCGAGTATGATGAGGTAGTCGCCGTGGGCACGCTCAGCACCGTAGTTGCGGCTTTGTCCCGGCCCGCTGTTGGGCTTATCGTAATAATGCAAGTCAAGGATGCCTGCATAGGGTTCGCAGACATCCTTGCACTTGTTTTGGGATCCGTCTTCCACGATGATGACCTCAAAGTCCTTGAAGGACTGCTCGGCGAGGCTCCGGAGCAGTTCGCCGGCCTCGTCGGGGCGGTTATATACGGGAACGATGACGGAATACATAGGCTGTGTTTATTCCTTGACGCGCTGCAGGTAGGAACCGTCGCGGGTGTCTACCTGTACCAGTTCGCCTTCGTTGATGAAGAGCGGTACGCGGATTTCCACGCCCGTTTCGAGGGTGGCGGGCTTGGTGGCGTTGGTGGCGGTGTCGCCCTTGATACCCGGCTCGCTGTGGGTGATGCGCAGAACGGTCTTCACGGGCATCTCTGCATAGAGGATGGTGTTGGTGTCAGCGTCGCTTACCACTTCTACAATGTCGCTTTCTTTCATGAAGTTTACGCCGGTGATGAGGTCTCTGGCAATGGGAATCTGGTCGAAAGTCTCCTGGTTCATGAAGATGTAGTCCTCACCTTCCTGATAAAGGTACTGGTAGGAACGGCGTTCTACGCGTACGTCCTCGAGTGCCTCGCCGATGTTGAATCGTTTTTCGAGCACGCGTCCGCTGACAACGTCCTTCAGCGTGGTGCGCATAATGGTGTTTCCCTTGCCCGGCTTCACATGGAGGAAGTCGATGCAGAAGTAGAGCTTGCCGTCCATACGAATGCAGGTGCCCTTCTTGATGTCTTGAGATTTAATCATAATCTGTATCTGTTATTTAATGAATGATAGCTCCTTAGCGGCGGCAAAGTTACGAATAAAATATAAAAAAATAGTTGTTTTGGTCTGAAAAAACACAGATTTCTTGGTTATTTCAAAAAGAATGCGTAATTTTGCAGCCCGAAATCCTCTGAAAGGGGATTGGTATGCCCTGTTAGAAACAGAATAATAACAAATAAAAAATAAGATAATAAGATGAAAAGAACATTTCAGCCGCACAACAGAAGACGTGTGAACAAGCACGGTTTTCGTGAGAGAATGGCCTCCAAGAATGGCCGTCGTGTGCTTGCTGCACGTCGTGCAAAGGGCCGCAAGAAGTTAACTGTATCTGACGAGCACCACGGAAAGTAATCGTTTCGGGTACGGAGAAAAGGAAAGAGCGGAAGGAATGGCAAGGACAGCTTGCTTCCTTCCGCTCTTTTTGTATCCGGACGGTCCAGAGGGGGGCAGGACTGGGTGCTCTGCTGCCGCAGGTTGATGCGTTGCAAACGTTTGCGGAAAAGGCAAAAACGAAAAAACGGAAAGAAGTATATAGGTTTCTTTGCTCCTTTCCGTTTTTTTATTTACCTTTGCCTGCAAATCAAATAATAAGGAAAAGCAAACGCAATGGCTAAGAAGATACTGACGAAACTTGCCAGTGCCTACGTCTGGGGCAATGTCATCGCTGTGTTGATTGTCGTTGCCATGATTAGCTTGGGTATCCGCTTCGGGTTGGATTTCTATACGCATCATGGCGAGTCGATTGTCGTACCGAACCTTATTCACCTGTCGTTCGAGGATGCGCAGGATCGCTGCAAGGCTCTCGGACTGGACATGGTGGTGAGCGACACGGGCTATGTGAAGACACTGCCACCCGACTGCATTTTGGAGCAGTCGCCGATCAATGGCAAACGCGTGAAGTCCGACCATGTAATCTATGTCACCGTCAACTCAGCAGGTGCACCCACGTTGGTTCTTCCCGATGTCATCGACAACGGATCCTATCGCGAAGCCAGTGCCATGCTGGCATCGATGGGCTTCAAAATCGGTGAGCCTCAGTGGATTCCCGGTGAGAAGGATTGGATTTACGGCATGCTGGTGAACGGCCGCCATGTCAAGAACGGTGACCGGATTGCCACCGATGCGAAGTTAGTCTTGCAAGTGGGCGACGGCACCCGTAGTGCGGGCGAGGCAGTCAGCTTTGACGATGCGAATATAGACTATGACGATATGCCTGCCGACGAGCCGGAGTATGAGTATGAAATCGTGGAAGTACCAGTTGATGAGAACGGCAATGAGATTGTTCCGTCGTCGTCGGGGACTTCCGAGAAGGCAGCCTCCGCTTCCGCAGAGTAGAAAGCCCATGCCCTGTAACGTGAAAGAAAAAACCATGGCAGACGACATCATCATCGACGAGGAACTGGACGGACTGGAGGACGAGGAGCAACAGCTTTTCGAGCATTTCCGTATGGAAGTGGACAAGGGACAGGAATCGGTGCGCATCGACAAGTATCTGTCGGAACATTTGCAGCATTCCAGCCGCAACCGCATCCAGAAAGCCGCCGACGCAGGGAGCATCCGCGTGAACGACAAGCCTGTGAAGAGCAACTACAAGGTGCGTCCGGGCGATGTCATCACCTTGATGCTCGATCAGCCGCGCCATGATACGACCATCCAGCCCGAGGAAATACCTTTGGACGTGGTCTATGAGGACGACCAACTGATGGTCATCGACAAACCGGCTGGGCTCGTTGTGCATCCTGGCGTAGGCAACTTCCATGGAACGCTTGTCAATGCCATTGCCTGGCATCTGCGAAACCTTCCTTCTTATGATCCCAACGATCCGGAAGTGGGACTCGTCCATCGTATTGACAAGGACACGAGCGGCCTGCTTGTGGTGGCTAAGACGCCCGAGGCCAAGTCGGACCTGGGACTGCAGTTCTTCAACAAGACCACCCACCGCAGCTATAACGCCCTCGTCTGGGCCAATTTCGTGGAAGACGAAGGACGCATTGAAGGCAACATCGCCCGCGATCCGAAAGACCGTCTGCGCATGACCGTGCTGCCACCAGACTCGGAACTGGGCAAGCCCGCCGTCACCCACTACCGCGTCATGGAGCGGTTCGGCTACGTCACCCTCGTGGAATGTATCCTTGAGACGGGGCGCACGCATCAGATCCGCGCCCACATGCGCCACATCGGACATCCGTTGTTCGGCGATGAACGCTACGGTGGAATGGAAATCCTGCGCGGTGAGCGTAGCAGCACCTACAAGGCTTACATACAGAACTGCTTCAAGCTGTGTCCCCGGCAGGCACTTCATGCCCGTACGCTGGGCTTTGTCCATCCGGTGACGAAGCAGCAGATGGATTTCACCTCGCCGTGGCCGTCAGACATGGAGCAGCTCATTGCCAAGTGGCGCGCGTTCATCAAAGGAACGACCGCCGACACATTCAGATAGGCCGCGGCAGGGCAGTCAGAAATCCCATAAAACGGACAGAAATAAAGCAACCATCATCAATCATCAAGGCCGAAACGGCCCAAGATAACAAAGAAAAGGATATGAAGAATTTGAAGAGAACCATAGCGATTGTATGCGGCGGCGATTCATCGGAGCATGATGTTTCGCTGCGTTCAGCACAAGGATTGTATTCCTTCTTCGACAAGGAACGTTACAACATATTCATTGTAGACGTGAAAGGCAGTGACTGGCAGGTTCATCTGGACAACGGCGACACGGCGCGCATTGATAAGAATGACTTCTCCTTCGTCTGCAACGGCGAACGCCGGGAGTTCGACTATGCCTACATCACCATCCACGGTACACCCGGCGAGAACGGACTGATGCAAGGCTACTTCGACATGATAGGCATGCCGTACTCTACCAGTGGCGTACTTGTGGAGGCACTGACTTTCGACAAGTTTGTCCTGAACCGTTATCTGCGCACCTTTGGAGTCAATGTAGCCCCGAGCATCCTTGTGCGGCGCGGCGAGGAAGACCAGCTGGACGAGCAGCAGGTGGAGAAGGAACTGGGTATGCCTTGTTTCGTGAAGCCGGCTGCCGACGGTAGCAGCTTCGGTGTGTCGAAGGTGAAGAATGCCGACCAACTGGCACCGGCACTCCGACTTGCATTCATGGAGAGCGATGAGGTAATGATAGAAGGATTCATGGATGGTACGGAGCTGTCTATAGGTTGCTACAAGACCAGGGAAAAGTCGGTGGTTTTTCCCGCAACCGAAGTCGTCACCAACAATGAGTTCTTCGACTACGACGCGAAGTACAACGGGCAGGTACAGGAAATCACGCCGGCCCGTATCAGTGAAGAAACCGCGCGCAAGGTGGCCGAGGAGACGAGCCGCATCTATGACATCCTGCATGCCAACGGCATCATCCGGGTGGACTTTATCATCACGAAAGATGCTGACGGTAACGACAAGGTGATGATGCTGGAGGTCAATACGACACCGGGAATGACCGCTACGAGCTTCATTCCGCAACAGGTGCGTGCCGCCGGGCTCGACATCAAGGATGTCTTGACCGAAATCGTTGAAAATCAGTTCTAAGGGAGGACGGCTACGGAGCCTTTTCGGGGTTCCGTAGCCGTCTTTAATGATAATCTATACGTTTGATACACACATGATTGACAATACATTGAAGGAGTTTGAAAGCATCCGTCCGTTCCTGCCGGAGGAGTTGCCGGCGGTCTATGACCGTCTGTTGGGCGATGCTCAGTTTTGTCAGGTGGTGGAATACCTCTATCCGGGTGTTCCCTTGAGCGTCATAGCTCAGCAACTGCACGCCTGCAAGACTAACCTGGATTTTCAGAAGACATTCATGTATCCCTTCATCCAGCAGCTGATGGGCAAGGCCAGCAAGGGCTATGACATGGATGCGACCTCCATTGACAATACTCAGCGTTATACGTTCGTGAGCAATCACCGCGACATCGTGCTCGACTCGGCCCTGCTCGACGAGATGCTGGTGGACTGCGGATTCTCCACGACCTGCGAAATTGCCATTGGCGACAATCTCCTGAAACTCCCGTGGGTGAAGGATCTGGTGCGGGTCAACAAGTCGTTCATCGTCGAGCGCGGGTTGCCCATGCGTCAGATGCTCGTCGCCAGCAAGCGGCTGGCCGACTATATGCACTATGCCATCGGCCAGAAGAACGAGAACATCTGGATAGCCCAGCGTGAAGGACGCGCGAAGGACAGCGACGACCGCACCCAGAGTGCCATCCTCAAGATGATGACCATGGGTGGTGAAGGCTCCATCGTAGAACGGCTGACGGCGTTGCACATCGTACCGCTTTCCATCTCCTACGAGTTCGATCCCTGTGACTTCCTCAAAGCCAAGGAGTTCCAGCAGCGGCGCGACACGGCCGACTTCCACAAGGGACCCATGGACGATGTCATCAGCATGAAAACCGGTATCCTCGGCTACAAGGGACGGGTTCACTATCACTGCGCCCCCTGTATCGATGCATGGTTGCAGACACTCGACCCCGACATGCCCAAGGCCGACATGTACGACCTCATCGCTGCACACATAGATGAGGAAATCCATCGCAACTACCGGCTGTATCCCAATAACTACATGGCACTGGACGAACTGAACGGCCGGAAGGACTTTGCCGACCATTATACAGATGCCGACCGGATTGCCTTCGACCAGTATCTGGCCGGACAGTTGGCCAAGATTGACCTGCCGGATGCCGACGAACCGTTCCTCCGTGAACGTCTGCTGACGATGTATGCCAATCCGTTGCGCAACCATCTGGCCGCAACTCGATAAATCCTAAAGAAGAGCACATTATGTACGACAAGCTCCGGCATCATCCTTTGTCATTCGTCTCGCGGATGAAACGCCTTTCGGAAGGCCTCTTCTGCCTGTTGGCTGTCGGGACGGTGACCTTTGCTGCCTGCACCAATGATCCTTACGAGTCGGGCGATGCGGCCTACTCCTATCTGCGTGCCGACTTTGTGGATGCCTATACGGGTGCCGACACCTGTCGTGTGGTCAGTGTCTTGACCGACGACGGCGAGCAGATGGACTTTGCCGAACCCATCTCTTGCTCGTGGGCTCATGTGGCCGACTCTACCTATCGGGCTCTCTTATATTATAATAAGGTGGAGACCGGCCCGGTTCCCATATCTCTTGTACCCGTGCTCTTCCTCCGGCCGAAGCCGTTGGAGGCTGACGAGGCGATGCACACCGATCCCGTTGTCTTTGAGAGTGGATGGGAGAGTGCCAACGGCAAGTATTATAACCTCGGCTTTGTGGTGAAGACAGGGCTTGCCGAGGAAGTGGATGACCGTCATGTGATAGGCCTGGTGCCCGTCTCGGAAACGGAAAATGCCGACGGCACGAAGACCATCGGCATGCAGCTTTATCACAACCGGAACGGAATCCCTGAATACTACAGTGTCAGGACCTACGCCAGCGTGGCCCTTTCCGACTTCAGAAAGGGCGACACCCTGCGCCTTTCCATCTCTACCTACGACGGCGTTGTCATTCGCGAAATCGTCCGCTGAGTGCGTTCCCCCTTACTCTTGCCCCCATGTGCGCCCGATTCTTAGCCGCAGCGTTCCTGCTTGTGCCAGTAATATAGCCTATATTGCTTGGTAATAGACCCTTTATTACCAAGCAATAAACCCTTTATTCTGAAGCAATATAGCCTCTTTTACTCGTCAAGGGAGGTTCGCCTGCTTGCTCAGTGCAGCCGTTCGGCCAGCTTTTGGAGCATGTCCCGTGTCATGGTTGCCATATCGTACTGCGGCTTCCAGTCCCATTCCTGACGTGCACAGGAGTCGTCCATCTGGTCGGGCCAGCTCTCTGCGATGTGCTGTTTCAGCGGATCCACGTCGTAGACCATCTCAAATGCCGGTCGGTGCTTCTTGATTTCCGCATAGATTTCCTCCGGTGCGAAGCTCATGGCACTGACGTTGAAGGCGTTGCGATGGATCAGACGGTTGCCGTCGGCCTCCATCAGCATGATGGCGGCATTGAGGGCGTCGGGCATATACATCATGTCGAGGTAGGTTCCGGCCTGGATGGGGCAGTGGAAGGTTTCGCCCCGTACGGCGGAATAGAAGATGTCGACGGCATAGTCGGTGGTGCCGCCGCCCGGTGGTGTCACATAGGAGATGAGTCCGGGAAATCTCACGGCGCGGGTGTCCACCCCGTACTTCAGATGGTAGTAGTCTGAGAGGAGCTCGGTGCTCACCTTGGTGATGCCGTAGATGGTTCTGGGGCGTTGGATGGCATCCTGCGGAGTCATCTTGCGCGGTGTCTCCAGTCCGAACGAACCGATGGAGCTGGGGGTGAAGACGGCACACGAATGTTCGCGGGCCACCTCCAGGATGTTGAACAGTCCGTCTACGCCGATTTTCCATGCCAGTCGCGGCTTGTTCTCGGCGACGACGGAGAGCAGGGCCGCGAGGTTGTAGATGGTGTCGATTCCGTATCGAGCCACCACGTCGGCGATTTGCTGTGCATTGGTCACGTCGGCGATGGCCGACGGGCCTCCTTCCTTGAGTTCACCTGTGGGTGCTGCTCCTTCGATGTAGCCGGCTACGACATGTTGCGAGCCGTAGCGTGCGCGCAGTTCCCTTGTCAGTTCAGACCCTATCTGGCCTGTAGAGCCGATGATGAGGATGTTCTTCATTTGTTCGAGAGTAGTTCTGTTGCGTTATGTTTTTCATATCGGTATGCATGCAGGCCTTCGCCTGTCGTGCTTTCCTGCTGCAAAGAAAGCGATTTTATCTCATCCGACGAATAAAAAACGGAAGAAAATTTGTTTTGTTAAACAAAAATAACAATCCGGACGGGGGTATATTGGAAAAATATCTGTTACTTTGCATACAAGAGTAATAACCTTAAATGTAATCAAACGAATTTGTCTATGTACGGAAAGATGAAAGAACATCTCAGCCGAACGCTTGCTGAGATTCGTGAAGCTGGCCTCTACAAGGAGGAACGACTGATTGAAAGCCCCCAGCGGGCTGCCATTAGCGTGGCCGGAAAGGAAGTGCTCAACTTCTGCGCCAACAACTATCTGGGGCTGTCGGATCATCCGCGGCTCATCGAGGGTGCCAAGCGCATGATGGATGCGCGGGGCTATGGCATGTCGAGTGTGCGCTTTATCTGTGGCACGCAGGATGCACACAAACAGCTTGAGGCCGCCATCAGCGACTATTTCAAGACCGAGGACACCATTCTCTATGCTGCCTGTTTCGATGCCAACGGCGGAGTCTTCGAACCACTCTTCACAGACGAGGATGCCATCATCAGCGATGCGCTCAACCACGCCAGCATCATCGACGGCGTACGGTTGTGCAAGGCCAAGCGTTACCGCTATGCCAACGCTGATATGGACGATCTGGAGCGGTGCCTGCAAGAGGCTCAGGCGCAGCGTTTCCGCATCGTCGTCACCGACGGTGTCTTCTCAATGGACGGCAACGTGGCACCGATGGATTGCATCTGCGACCTCGCCGAGAAGTATGACGCCCTTGTCATGGTCGACGAGAGCCACTCCGCAGGTGTCGTGGGAGCCACCGGACACGGTGTGAGCGAGTTCTTCAATACCTACGGACGCGTAGACATCTATACGGGTACCCTCGGCAAAGCCTTTGGAGGAGCCCTCGGCGGATTTACTACAGGCCGCAAGGAAATCATCGACCTGCTCCGTCAGCGTTCGCGGCCGTATCTCTTCTCGAACTCATTGGCACCCGGTATCATCGGAGCCAGCCTTGAGGTGTTCAAGATGCTGAAGGAGAGCAATGAGCTCCACGACCGGCTGGTGGAGAATGTGGAATACTTCCGCGAACGGATGATGGCTGCCGGCTTCGACATCAAGCCCACGCAGAGTGCCATCTGTGCCGTCATGCTCTATGATGCCAAACTCTCACAGGTCTATGCAGCCCGTATGCAGGACGAAGGCATCTATGTGACGGGCTTCTACTATCCCGTGGTTCCGAAGGATCAGGCCCGCATCCGTGTGCAGATCTCTGCCGGCCACAACCGTGAACAGCTCGACCGCTGCATCGAAGCCTTCATCAAGGTGGGCAAAGAGCTCGGCGTGCTGAAGGCATAGAGGCGCATTTTCTTGTCACCGAAAAGCGGGGGAAGTGGCCTTGAATCTTTCCCCGCTTCAGTTAAGCCTTACTTGGAGAGCTGCCGAGAATGCTTCATGATTAAAGACAGAAAGATTTGAACCGGAATATTTCTTCAATTGAATATAATTCGTTAAATTTGCATCAGCGATGCGAGGCTCGGCTGCACTCGGCAAAGCGACACAAAGTCTCTCTGCCCTCATTGGCACGAGCCTTGCCCTCGAAATATCCTATGGGAATGGCAGCTACATTAAGTACCTGTATGATGCGGCGGGTCGGAAGATGTCGCGTACGGTGTATACGTCGCAAGTGAAGGTTCTCAATCCGCGTGCCAACGAGCTGCTGATACATGAAATTAGAGACGGCAAGTCGGCCATTACGGGCGAACGTCAGGTGACAAGGGCAAGCGTCCCGCTGTCGGTGACGGCTGTTGCGGGAGATAGTGCTTCAGCACCGACACTGGCAACGAATACGGCGACAGGTACAAAGGTGGGGAGTCTGGTATCGGGGACATCCCCAGGTATGAATTTCCTTGCTGGCTTTCAGGGAAAGGCGGTGACGCAGTATTTTGACAATATCGTCTACCAGAGTGGCGGTACGGTGCTTGTGAGCAATCCTGTGGGCTATGCTATGATAGACACGAAGAACAAGATGACGATGCATTATTATCTGAGAGACCAAAAAGGCAACGTGCGTGTGGTGACGGACGGCGACGGGAAGGTGGAGTATGAATATAATGGCATGTGGGCGATACGGAGAAGCATACCATAATGCATCGTTTGATTGCTTGCTTTTTCCTAAAGGATGTCGTACCTTTGTAGCGAAAAGGCGAGGGCATGTATTGTTTCCTTTGTGACATCTCTATGGCTTCGGAAACAAAGGTTTCCTATATCCCATCTTGCTCTCGGCACGTTGCCTCTTAAAAGGGGATGGCGCCAAAAGCAAGATGGGACTTTTTTTCTTTGTTGGCGAACAGGTAGGGAATCTTGTTACTTGTCGGTTATAGCAATGTTGCCTATAGGGTTTCCAGTACGCGCTTGAGGACTACCTGTGCGGAGATTTCGCGGTTGGCTGCTTCTGGAATGACCAGCGAGTTGGCGCTTTCAATCACGTCGTCGGTGACGATGAGGCCGCGGCGAACGGGCAGGCAGTGCATGAACTTGCCGTTGTTGGTCCATGACATGTGCTCTGCGTCTACTGTCCATGTCATGTCTTTAGACAGGATCTTGCCGTAGTCGGCCGGACGGGTCACACCAGGACAACTCCAGTTCTTTGCGTAGATGAAATCGGCACCTTCAAAGGCCTTGCGCTGGTCGTATTCCACATGTGCCTGTCCTACGAACTTGGGATCGAGCTCGTAGCCTTCGGGCTGGGTGATGACGAAATCAACGTCGGCAGCATTCATCCATTGGGCAAACGAATTGGGCACGGCCTGCGGCAGGGCACGGCAGTGGGGTGCCCAGGTGAGGACGACCTTCGGGCGTGCCACGGTCTTGTGTTCCTCGATGGTGATGAGGTCTGCAAAGGCTTGCAGGGGATGTACGGTGGCTGTCTCCATGGCTACGACGGGCTTACCGCTGTATTGTACGAACTGGTTGACTACGGTCTCGGCGTAGTCGTAGTCTCGGTCGGTGAGCCCGGCGAAGGAACGTACGGCAATGATGTCGCAATAGCTGGCCATCACGGGGATGGCTTCCAGCAGGTGTTCCGACTTGTCGCCGTCCATGATGACACCGCGTTCGGTTTCCAGCTTCCATGCGCCGGCATTTACGTCGAGCACGATGACGTTCATGCCGAGGTTCATGGCTGCCTTTTGTGTACTGAGACGGGTGCGTAGCGAGTTGTTGAAGAATATCATCAGCAGCGTCTTGTTCTTGCCGAGATGCTGCCACGCAAATCGGTTTTGCTTCACTTCCAATGCCTCTTTGATGGCACCATTGAGGTCGCCGAGGTCTTCTACGTTGAAGAATGTTCTCATATAATGATTTGTTTCCTTGTTTTTATGTCCTGTTTCCTTTTCCTTTGTACTCTTGAACGGGGAGTGGGGCGGTTTCTCATGGTCTTACCTGTCCACGGCCGTCGATGAGCCACTTATAGGTGGTTATCTCTTCAAGTGCCATGGGGCCGCGCGGCCCCAGCTTCTGGGTGGAAATGCCGATTTCTGCACCTAATCCGAATTGTGCCCCGTCGGTGAATGAGGTCGGTGCATTGACATAGACGCAGGCTGCGTCGACCATCTGTTGGAAACGATGAGCCGCGTTGGTGTCTTCGGTGATGATGCATTCGCTGTGTCCGCTGCCGTATTCGGCAATATGGGCAATGGCTTCGTCGGCCGAGGCCACGGTCTTGAGTCCCATGGCATAGTCCATGAACTCCGTTCCGAAGGTTTTTTGTACGGCATGGAACAACAGTGACGCGGGATAGTGACCATCCAGTGCCTTAAAGGCTTCGGGATCGGCATAGATGCGTACGTCGCTGTCGGCCAGCGGAGCTACGAGTACCGGCAGGTCGGCTTGGCGTGCCTGATGGACAAGCAGCGTGTCGAGGGCATTGCAGACACTGACGCGGCGGGTTTTGGCATTGTTGACAATGGCGCGTCCTATCTGCAGGTCGCCGTCTTTATCGAAATAAGTGTGAACCACGCCGGCTCCGGTCTCAATAACGGGTACGCGGGCCGTGTCGCGGACAAATTCGATGAGGCGTTTGCCGCCGCGTGGGATGCAGAGGTCAATGTATCCCACGGCGTTGAGCATCTCACCTGTGGCCTCATGGGTCGCAGGCAACAGGGCTACGATGTCTTCTGGTATGTTGTAGCGGCGCAGTACCTCATGGATGAGTGCTACGCCGGCACGGTTGGAGTCGTCAGCATCCTTGCCACCTTTCAATACACAGGCATTGCCGCTTTTGAAGCAGAGTGAGAATACGTCGAAAGTGACATTGGGACGGGCTTCGTAGACCATGCCGATGACCCCAAAGGGTACGCTGATGCGGCGCAGTCGGAGACCGTTGGGGAGTGTCTTCTCCTTGGTGATGTGGCCGAGTGGCGAGGGCAGCGTGGCCACATTGCGCATGTCGGCGGCAATGTCGTCCAACCGCTTCTCTGTAAGCTGCAATCGGTCGTAAAGGGGATTGCTCTTGTCCATGCGTGCCAAATCCTTGGCATTGGCCTCCAAGAGTGCCACCTTTTTATATATAATAGCATCGGCGACGGCATTTAGGATTTCATTCCGTTGTTCGTCACTGATGAGTGCCAGTTGTTTGCTGGCTGCTTTTACGCGTTTGAAGGTTTCTTTCAGTTCCATCGTTTTTTGAAAACTTATTCCATATACAGATAATCATAGTGTACCACAGGCTTGAGGTCGTGTTGGCCAATGTGGCTTCGGGCTTCTTCACTGCTATAGCTGCTGCGTCCTACGCCGATGACCTTGCCGTCTTCGGCAACGATATTGACGATGTCGCCTTCGTCGAAGTCGCCTTCGACAGCCGTAACGCCTACCAGCAACAGGCTGACGGCCTTCTTGCCTGCCAGGGCGTCGGCTGCTTTGCGGTTGATGTGGATGCGTCCTTTGGCAAAACTCTCACTGTGGGCAATCCACTTTTTGACATTCGATGTGGGACTGGGGTTGGGTACGAACTCCGTTCGCATGGTTTCCTGCGGCTGTTCCACCAGATTGATGAGGATGTTTTCGGTCTTTCCGTTGGCAATGATGACGCGGATGCCCTCATCTGCTACTTTTCTGGCGATGGAGCATTTGGTGATCATGCCTCCGCGACCAAAGTCGCTCTTCTCATCAAGGATGTATTCTGAGAGATCGCGGTCGTGGTTGACCATGGGTATCACACGGGAGTGGGGATTATCGGGCGCACCGTTGTAGATTCCGTCTACATTGCTGAGGATGACGAGCGTGTCTGCATCCATCATTGCGGCGATAAGGCCCGACAATTCGTCGTTATCGGTGAACATCAGTTCCGTGACGCTCACCGTATCATTTTCGTTGACGATGGGAAGGATGTCGTTTTGCAGCATCACCTCCATGCAGGCACGTTGGTTCAGGTAGAGACTGCGCGAGGAGAAATTCTCTTTCATGGTCAAAACCTGTCCGACATGGATGCCATATTCGCGGAAAAGGTCGTAATAGAGGTTGATCAGCTTCACTTGTCCAATGGCAGAGAACAACTGCCGTTGCTCCACGGCATCCAGTTTCTTGTCCACTTGAAACTCACTGCGGCCACTTGCCATGGCACCGCTTGATACCAGAATTACCTCTATGCCTTGTTTGCGGAGCCATGCAATCTGGTCGACGATGGCCGACATACGGGTGACATCCAGCTTGCCGTCCTTGCGTGTCAGAACGTTGCTTCCTATTTTGACTACGATTCGTTTCCTCATGCTTTGTTGCGTTACGTCTATGGTCTATTTCTTGTCGTTTTCCCGGATTTCTACGCGGCGGATCTTGCCAGAGATGGTCTTCGGCAGTTCGTCGACGAACTCGATGATGCGCGGATACTTGTATGGTGCCGTTGTTTTCTTGACGTGCACTTGCAGTTCCTTGATCAGTTCGTCGCCGGCTTTGGCTTTCCATTCGGCACCCAGCACAACCGTTGCCTTCACCACCATACCGCGGATGTCGTCCGGAACGCCGGTGATGGCACACTCGACGACGGCCGGATGGGTCATCAGTGCGCTCTCAACCTCGAACGGACCGATGCGGTAGCCACTCGACTTGATGACATCGTCGATGCGTCCGACAAACCAATAGTATCCGTCTTCGTCGCGCCAGGCCACGTCGCCGGTATAGTAGACTCCGTCGTGCCATGCTTTCCGGGTCAGTTCTTCGTCACGATAATATCCTTTGAAGAGCCCGATAGGCTTGCGGTCGCCTACACGGACGACGATTTCTCCCTTTTCTCCGTCTTCGCACGATGTTCCGTCGGGTTTCACGATGTCAATGTTGTATTGTGCATTGGGAATACCCATTGAGCCGGGTTTGGGTTTCATCCACGGCATGGTGCCCAGCGTCATCGTGGTCTCGGTCTGTCCGAAACCTTCCATCAGCCGAATGCCCGTCTGTTCGTAGAACTTGTCGAAGACAGCGGGGTTCAAGGCTTCGCCAGCAGTACAGCAATAGCGCAGCGACGAGAGGTCATACTTGGACAGGTCTTCACGAATCATGAAGCGGTAGATGGTCGGAGGGGCACAGAAGGAGGTGATATGATACTTCTCCATCTGTCGGAGCATGGTGTCGGCATTGAACTTTTCATGGTCGAAGACGAACACCGTGGCTCCGGCGAACCATTGTCCGTAGAACTTTCCCCATACAGCCTTGCCCCATCCCGTGTCAGCCACGGTCAGATGGATGGAGTCTTCTTGCAGGTTGTGCCAGAAAACGCCTGTGGTCAGGTGTCCCATGGCATACAGGTAGTCGTGAGCCACCATCTTAGGTTCTCCGCTGGTGCCGCTGGTGAAGTACATCAGCATGGTGTCGTCGTTGTCATTGACAAATGCCGGACGGTGGAACACAGGAGCATCCTTCCACTCTTCCTCCCAGTTGTGGAATCCTTCGGGCACGGCCTTGCCGCGTTCTGCATCAGAATTGACGGCGATGAGTGCCTTGACGGTAGGACTTTCAGGCATGGCGGCTTGGATCTGCGAGGTCACATATTCGTCGTTGACGCAAATGATGGCCTTCACGCTGGCCCGGGTGTTCCTGTAGATGATGTCTTTCTTGGTCAGCATGTGTGTGGCGGGAATGGCCACGGCTCCCAGCTTGTGGAGAGCCAGCATGGAGAGCCACCACTGATAGTGGCGTTTGAGGATGAGCATGACGGGATCCCCCTTCCCGATGCCCAGCTGTTGGAAGTAGGCGGCGGTCCGGTCAGTTTGTCCTTTCAGTTCGCCGAAGGTAAACCGCAGTTCTTCTCCACGGTCGCTGGTCCACAGCATAGCCAGTTTGTCGGGTTGTTCGGCCGCCCATGCGTCCATGACATCATAGGCAAAATTGAAGTTTTCGGGTATGATGAACTTCAGGTTCTTATTGTAATCCTCCACGGAAGTGAAGGTTGTCTGCTTTAAAAAACGTTCTACCATAGTCTTTTCCTCTTCTCTTTAGAAAATAATCGCAAGGAATCTCACGGGTTTCTCGTCCAGGGCACGCATGCCGTGGGGTTGTGTAGAGTCGAAGTAGATGCTGTCGCCTTCGTTGAGTGCGACGGTTTTCTTACCGATGGTCAGTTCCATCCGACCTTCCAGCACCATGTTGAATTCCTGTCCGGGGTGCGAGTTCAGGTGCAGTTCGCCATTGTTGGGCTCCACCAGCACGATGAACGGGTCGGCTTTGCGGCCGCTGAAGCCACTGGCCAGACTCTGGTATTTGTAGGCCTTGCGTCGTTCTACGCTCATGCCTTGTCCTTTTCGGGTGAGGAAGTAGCTGCTCATGTGGGGTTCTTCGCCGAACATGAGTACGTCGAGGGCCACGCCGTAGTGCTTGGCTATCTTCTGCAAGTTGGCTACAGACAACTCTCCTTCGCCGCTTTCCATCTGTTCGTATTGTTCAACGCTGATTCCGCACAGCGATGCCACCTCTTCCACGGTGACATCGAGCACGTCGCGCAAGCCGCGCAGGCGTTCACCGATCTGTTTGATTTGCTCGTCCATAATTGTTTCTGTTTTATCTCTACCCTTAGTCTTTGTTCGTTAACTCTTGGCACCGGCTTTCAGGCCGCGGATAACGGCTGAGGTGAATCCGGCATGTTCCATTTCATTCAGCCCTTTGATGGTTACGCCGCCTGGCGTAGTCACCTTGTCGATGGCAGCTTCGGGATGCTCGCCGGTAGCCTGGAGCAGTTCCACGGCTCCCTTTACGGTCTGTTCCACGATCTGTTCGGCATCCTTGGCCTTGAAGCCCAGCTCCACGCCACCTTCCACGGCGGCCCGGATGTAGCGCATGGCATAGGCGATGCCACACGAAGCCAGTGTCGTTCCGGCAGGCAGGAGCCGTTCTTCGGTGACGATACTTTGTCCGAGTTCGTCGAAGATGGCCTTGACCTTCGCCGTCTGTTCTTCCGTCGCATCTACGGGAACGATGAATGTCATTGAAGCGAGCTGCGCGATGGCAATGTTGGGAATGACGAGAAAGGCCGACAGGGCACTCTTGTCCATCCATGTCTTTACCTGCTGCGACGAAATGCCGGCTGCCACGACGACGAGCAGTTGCCGACGGTCGTCAAACACATCCTTGATGCCTTCCAGCACGGTCTGCACCAGCCAGGGCTTTACCACCACCATCACCACGTCTGCGCCTTCGGCAGCCACGCGGTTGTCGCTTGTCACGCTCACACCTTTCTTGGCAAAGCGGTCGAGCGTCTCCTGACAAGGGTCAGCCACGGTCAGGCTGTCAGCGTGGAAGACGTTGCTGTTCAGCATTCCTTCTACGGTGGAACCGCCCATGGCTCCCGCTCCAATCACTGTAATCTTCATGTTCTTTCCAGTTTGTTTTCTATTTGTTGTTGTTTCTTTCTTTTCAGACAGCCTCGTCTGGCTCAGCAGGCAAGCAGAACCGGCCTGACCCGTTTGGCGGGCTTGGCTCCTATACCTTCTCCAATACCCGGCGCAGGCGAGCCATGAAGTCGTCTGCATCGACTTTCGTCAAGCACAGCGGCGGCAGCAGGCGCAGGATGTTGGTGCCGGCACATCCTGTGAAGCAGTGCTCGTCGTGGATCAGCGGCAGGCGTACGTCCTTGTGCGGGATGTCCAAATCTATACCGATCATCAGTCCGCGACCACGCACATCGGTGATGTGCCCGTTCTCATTGGCCAGTTCCTGCAACTGCTCCATCAGATAGTCACCTACGATGCGGGCGTTCTCCACGAGATTTTCCTCCTCCATTACGTCGATGACGGCTAAGGCTGCTGCACATCCCAGGTGGTTGCCGCCGAACGTGGTACCCAGCTGGCCGTATATGGGTTCGAAGTCGGGCGAGATCAGTACGCCGCCCATCGGGAATCCGTTGGCAATGCCCTTGGCCACGGTGATGAGGTCAGGACGGATGTCGAGCCACTGGTGGGCAAAGAATTTACCGCTACGGCCATAGCCGCATTGTATTTCGTCGCAGATGAGCACCGTTCCATGCTTTTTGCAGGCGGCCTGAAGCCCTTGGACAAACTCCTTGGTGGCCAATCGGATGCCGCCTACACCCTGGATGCACTCGATGATGACGGCTGCCACGTCGCCCTTGGCCAGTTCCTGCTCCCAAGCGGCAAGGTCGTTGAGTGGGAGATAGGTCACATGGCCGTTTTGATTGATGGGGGCAATGATCTTCGGATTGTCGGTCACTTCTACGGCGAGCGATGTACGGCCGTGGAAGGCCTTCCCTGCCGACAGCACACGCGTGCGGCCAGTCTTGAACGAAGCCAGCTTCAGCGCGTTTTCATTCGCTTCCGCACCGCTGTTAATGAGGAACAGTTGATAGTCCTCATAGCCGCTGATGCGTCCCAGACGCTCGGCCAGCTGTTGCTGTAGCGTGTTCACCACGGAATTGGAGTAGAATCCCAGCATACTGAGCTGTTCCGTGAGCTTGTTGATGTAGTGCTTGTGGGCGTGGCCGATAGAGATGACGGCATGCCCGCCGTACAGGTCCAGATATTCCTGCCCTTTGTTATCCCAGACGAGGCATCCTTCGCCTCTGACGATGTTCACGTCGAACAATGGATATACGTCGAATAGTTTCATTTCTTTTACCTTGTCTATAAATCTGTTGCAAAATTACGCATTATTTTCGAGATTTCGTTACTCTTTTGCGGTTTTCTTTGACTCCAGTGCCTTCTTTTCCGCTTTTTGCATCCCGTTCTGTCACCAGGCAATGGGGCTTCCCTTGCGTCCCAAGGCAGCTTGTGGATGGGATGATATGGCCCATTTTGCTTTGTAAAGTGGGCTGTATTACTTGGCAATATAGCCTGTATTGTCCGGTAATAAAGGCTTTGTTACTGGACGGGTGACGCCCCGGGGAAAGACAAAAGGGGATGCAGTGTCGGTCAAAAAGAAAAAAGACGTGGAACTGAGACGTTCTACATCTTCAAGTTGCGGTCCTAGGAAAACCTTGATGCAAAGATATAGTAATGTCCAGTCCACGCTTGGTTGCATGAAAAGACTACTATGTTTCCTTGCGCATCAAGTTGAAGTTTCCTAGGTTTCAACTTACAAGAAGATACATATTGTCTCTTGAATGTCCTTCCGAAAAAGGGCATGTGTTTTTGCAGGCTGCTTGGCGGCATGCGGTTGCAAAGATACGAAAAATCCCGAAAAGGCATGTACTTTTCGGGATTTTTTTGATGCTTTGTCGCTGAAGGGGGCGGAAATCATGACGAATAAGGATTTTTAGATGACCACTTTTCCCTTGTTTGTACAAAAAATGCCCATTCCATCGGAAAAAGCAATACACATCTGTGTCGTTTTTTTTCTCCGATTAGCTCTGTTCGTGCTCTTCTTCTTTCTTGTGCCATTCTTTTGGAGTCATGCCCGTGAGGGTTTTGAACGTACGGTAAAAGGCGGTCTCACTGGAGAATCCTGCTTCGCTACAGATGAAGGTCAGCTTTTTGTTGGGATAGGTGCGCAGTTGCTCCTTGACATATTCTATCCGATAAGTGTTGACAAACTGATTGAATGAGCAACCCTTGATGCTGTTGATGCAGTCGGAGATATAGGAACTGTTGGTGTTGAGCGCGATGGCGATGTCGGATATTCTCAGCTGGTTGTTCTTGAACAACTGTTCGCGCTCCATGAGTTCGCAAATGCGCTTCATCAGTTCCTTCGACTTGTCAGGAAGGGGCATCGCTTCTGTTTTTGTGTCGTCCATCTTCATCTGCTTGGCGGGTTCCGCATGTTCGCCTTTCTTGCGTCTTAGCACAAGGAATATGCTGGCGATAAATACTGCCAGGATGAGCAACGTAAGCGTTCCCCATGCCCACCAACTGATGCCTTTCCCTGCGGCTGCCGATGGAGTACCGAAGTGCAGCTTCCATACCGTGGCTAACGGCGCGTAGTTGTCGTGTCCGAAGTTGATGCCACCGGCGATTATGAGGTCGCCTTCTGGTGTCAGCAGGGGTGTGGCATTGCCCACTTCCGGCATCGGGTCGGTATAGTAAAGGGTCAGGGCTGTGGTTTCTTTCCGTTCCATGTTGAGGCTGATGCTGAGTATATACAGCCGGTTCTGCCTGTCATAGCCGACAACGTACGCCTTTCCTGCCCCTCGGTCTACAATGGGCGCAGGGTTGTAGAAGATGCCGTTACCCTTGATGCCTCTGCTGGGGATAGGGCAGGGAGTGGAAAGGAGAGTAAAGGTGGTGTCGCGTACCAACATCATTGCGATTTCTTTCTCTTTGTTGGTGACAGGCATAAGGTAGGAATAGTCACCCTTCTGTTCGTTGCCGATAAAGCTGCTCTCACAGTAGAAAGGAGCATCAAGTGGCAGAGGCTTCCATTCGTTCAGCAAAGGCACGGTGAAAGCCTCGCCTTTCACACGGTCAATCCAGATGGTATCGAGTAGGGCAAATCGCGGACTTTGTGCACTCAAGATGATGGCATTGTCTTTTGCCGTGCGGAAGATGAAGGGGTTCATGCGCTCCTGCTTCACGCTCTTCAGAAAGGCAAACTCCTTCTTGCCGTCGAAAACTTCAATAGCATCGGTGTTATAATGGTTTCCGGTGATGACGACACGGCCACCCTCAAGCTCCACGCCTTGCGCCAACGAGCGTTTCGTGTCAAGACAACCGAAGCCTTCGTAGTCGTGAGAGATGGGGTCGTACTTCTCTACGGTGAAGGTTTGGCCGATGCCCAGGGACTCGCTGTGTCCTCCGGCTATCAGTATCTTTCCGGAACGCAGGGGAAGGGAAAAACCATTGTCGTGCATGTAGACGGTCTTCTCTACGTCCCAGCGGCCGTTGTGAAGGCGTTCTGCCGTCCCCGTGGGGATGAATCCTGAGGTGTGTCCGCCGATGACCGTCAACTCGCCGTTTACAAATAGCGTGGTGTGACTGGCACGCGGAATTTTCATGTCAGGCATCCGTTCGAGGCAGATCTTCACCATAGGGCATGCCGACAACCGTACGGGCTGGCTGTTCTGCGCCTGTACCGAATATGAATATATCGCCAATAGGCCTGAGAAAAACAGGTTGTAGAGCTGTTTCTTCGTCATCATGTCACTTCAAAGGTGTGTATCGCAATGTATTTCCGATGGCAAAAGTAATAAATTTTGAATAAAGGAAGACTGACAATATTCAAAAAATGACTGACAAATCCTTAATTTGTCAGTCAATTATGGATGAAAAGAATCTTAAAACGAAGTTAAAAAGCCGATGGTTTCAGCCTTAAACCTGCGGTTTCATCGATGCCGAACATGATATTCATGTTTTGGACGGCTTGTCCTACGGCTCCTTTCAGCAAGTTGTCGATAACGGTTGTGACAATGAGTTTGTTGCCAATCTTGTCGCAGTGGACCAGACACTTGTTGGTGTTGACCACCTGCTTCAGGTCGGGTGCCTTGTCTACATAGTGTGTGAAGGCTGCCGTTTTATACGATTCCTTGTAAAAATCCACGATTTCATCGAGGTTTTTGTCAGTCTTGATAACCTCGGTGACGAAGATGCCACGCGCAAAATCGCCGCGGTAGGGAATGAAGTCTATCGAGACGGAACCTTCGCCGCCTTCGTGCAGCGGAGAGGCAATGAGTGGCGTGCCTTGCGGGCGCACCTCGTTGAGGCTTTGGCAGATTTCGTGCAGATGCTGGTGGGTGAACAGCTTGTAGGTGCTCATGTTGTTGTTGCGCCATGAGAAGTGGGTCGTTGCACCCGGTTTCTGTCCGGCTCCAGTGCTGCCGGTGATGCCGTTGACGGCTACGTCGTCGGCGATGAGTCCCATCTTCGCGGCAGGAAGCAGTCCTAACTGTATGCCGGTGGCAAAGCAGCCGGGGTTGGCCACATGTTGCGCGGCGGCAATGGCAGCCCTGTGGATCTCCGGCAGGCCGTACACGAAGTCGTGAACGCCGTCGGCAATGCGGAAATCCTGTGCCAGGTCGATGATTTTCACGTTTGCCGGGATGGTGTGCTCTTTCAGGAACGCCTCGCTTTTTCCATGTCCGAAGCAGAAGAAGACCACATCTACTTGCTCAAAGGGCATCTCGTCGGTGAAGTGCAGGTCGGTTTCTCCGATGAGTCCTTCATGCACGTCGCTTACGGGATTGCCCGCATTGCTCTCACTGTTGGCAAATACGATTTCGGCTTCGGGATGGTTGATGAGCAGGCGGATGAGCTCGCCGCCCGTATAGCCTGCTGCGCCTAAGATACCGATCTTTATCATTGGGCTCCTCCTTTCTGTATGAGCTCTGAATTGCCTTTCGGCATGAGAATCCATAAGGCTAAGTAGAGGAGCACACCAGGAAATCCGGCTGTAAATAGTGTCAGCAGCAGCCATATTATTCGCAGGCTGTCGCGGTCAAAACCGAAATAGTCGGCCAGCCCGCCACACACGCCTGTAATCCATTTCTCGTCAGAGCGAGTCAGTTTCTTTTCCATCTTTGTGTTTCTTTTTCGTTTCTGCGTATGTCCGCAACAGGTCACTTTACCGTTTCTCGTCCTTGTGGATGCCGTAGTAGACGCGCAGCGGGGTGCTGGAAACCTTGATGAAGCCCTTGGCTTCGTCGGCTGTCCAGCCTGTCTGAGTCTCGCCGTATTCGCCGAGCTTCGACTTGGTGAGGTCGTCGGCAGAGTCTACACCCACGGTCTCAAATCCGTAGGGACGCAACTTCAGAATGGCCGTACCGTTCACGTTGCGCTGTGAAGAGGTCAGCATGGCTTCGATGTCGGCCATGACGGGCTCCAGATACTGGCTTTCGTGGAGGAACATGCCGTACCAGTTGGCAGTCTGGTCCTTCCAGTATTGCTGCCATTTGCTCAGCGTGGACTTTTCCAACAGGCGATGCGCCTCGATGATGAGCTTGGGGGCGGCTGCCTCGAAGCCTACGCGGCCCTTGATGCCGATGATGGTGTCGCCGACGTTGCAGTCACGGCCGATGGCGTAGCTGGCACCAATCTCCTCGATGCGCTGGATGGCCTTCACCTTGTCCGTGAAAGGTTCTCCGTTAACGGCGGCAATCTCTCCTTTTTCAAAAGTGATGCGCAGTTCTGCTTCCGGTTCTTGTGCCGTTACATGCTTCAGATAGGCCGCTTCGGGCAGGCCCTGCGTCGGATCGAGCAGCTCGCCGCCGCAGATGCTGGTGCCCCAGATGCCTACGTTGTAGGAATATTTCAGCTTGGTGAAGTCGGCAAAGAAGCCGTTCTCATTCAGGTAGTCCACTTCTTCCTTGCGCGTCAGTTTCTTGTCGCGGGTCAGGGTGATGATTTCCACACCCGGAGCCATGACCAGGAAGGTCATGTCGAAACGAATCTGGTCGTTGCCGGCACCTGTAGAGCCGTGGGCGATGGCATCGGCACCGATCTCATTGGCGTAGCGTGCGATGGCGATGGCCTGGAAAATGCGCTCCGAGGACACGGAGATGGGGTAGCAGTTGTTGCGCAACACATTGCCGAAGATCATGTATTTGAGCGATTTCTCATAATATTCCTGCGTTACGTCGAGCGTCACATACTTGGTGGCACCCAGCTTGTAGGCGTTCTCTTCATTGGTTTTCAACTGCTCTGCACTGAATCCGCCTGTGTTGGCGCAGGCTGCATGCACTTCATAGCCTTCTTTGGCCAGTTTCATGACGGTGTAGGAGGTGTCAAGGCCTCCGGAAAATGCTACGACGACTTTCTTGTTTGCCATATCGTTTACGGTTTTTTATGTTCTTGTTTCTTGTTTCCTTATCTCTTGCTGTCACGTTTGTCCAGGTTCTTAATCCTTGCCACGACCTCCTCAGGCAACTTGGTCGGAAGGTGTTCCTCGGGATCATAGAGCATGGCCGTACAGATGCAGTATTTGCGGTTCGTACGATGCAGCACGTCGACGTTGATGCAACCTTCGCAGCCGCGCCAGAATGCCTCGTCGTCGGTCAGGTCGGCAAAGGTCACCGGCTGGTAGCCCAGCTTGGTGTTCATCGACATGACGGCGGCACCGCTGGTCAGAGAGAAGATCTTTGCATGCGGCCAGCGGGTCCGTGCCAGCGTGAACGTCAGGTCTTTGATACGCTTGGCCAGTCCGCGCCCGCGGAAATCGGGATGCACAATCAGTCCGCTGGTCGTCACATAATGCTTGTTCCCCCAGGTCTCGATATAGCTGAAGCCGGCGAAACGGTCGCCTTGGAGGGCTATCACCGCCTTTGCTTCCCGCATCTTCGTGGCCACATATTCGGGCGAACGCTTGGCAATACCTGTGCCGCGCACCTTGGCGGCCTCTTCTATCGTTGTCAGAATGGTGTCAATATATTTTTCGTGAGAGCTGTCTGCTACCACGACTTTGATGTCTTCTTCCATAGTTCCTTTGTTATCTGTTGGTTAAAAATATATCGGACTTTCCACCTTATTATATTATTTAATGTCGGGAATGACATAGCTCAGCCCCTCGATGACCTCCTCGTGGGTCGTTCCCTCTTTCACGGCGATGAAGATGGTGTCGTCGCCGGCTATGGAACCGAGGATGCACGGGATGTCGCTCGAGTCTATGTTGTAGGCGATTGAGCTGGCATAACCCGGACGCGTCTTGATGATACCCAGCTGACCCGTGAAATTGATGGACAGGAAACCGGAGGTCAGCAACATCTCGCGGGCCGACTTCGGAGTCGTCACGCGCTTGTACATCGTCTCGTTGGGCAGCACATACACATACTTCCCGTTCATGCTGGCAGCCTTGGCCACCTTCAGCTGCTTCAAGTCGCGGCTCAATGTGGCCTGCGTCAACTTGAACCCCTCCTTCTCCAACGCCTGCAACACTTCCTCCTGAGAGCACAATTCCTGGCTCGAGATAAGCATTTTCAGCGTCTCCATTCTACTGTTCTTTACTTTCATGCTTTGAATATTTATGCGTTTTGTGGGTGCAAAATTATGTATTTCTATGCAAATATGCAAATATTTCAAGAGAAAAATGCAAAAAGAGATCCTGCTTCTTGTCTTATTCCGGTGTCGCTCCGGCATGTTTCTCTGTTGAAAGAAGCCCACTTGCATGACAAGTGAGGCTCAGTCGCGAGAATTTTTAAATTAAAAATTCTCAAAAAATAATTTATTAATTCTCAAAAAATAAATTAAAAATTCTCCCGCCTAAAGTCGCTTTGCTAAGCTTCTGAGCTTCAGGTACTTAGCGGAACGGCTCCGATGTCTGCCTGCAAGGACGTGATGCATCACGTCCGCCACGATTCAAGGGCGTCAAATGGCGTGGTACAGGCAGAGTCCCAATTTGTAATGTACTATACACAATTCGTAATGCGTAACTTCCAATATCATTTATCCGCTTAATAGGTAGTCCCTCGCTCAAAATTCGTTGAATTTGGGAAATTCGTAGGTTGGTGATTTAGGTTTTCCGTGGTTTTCCTGCCATCCGCTTAATTTGTAGCCTGGAGCACAAAGCACACCCCGTTCCCTTCCTGTCTTTGCAACGGAAAAGGGAACGGAGACGGAGGAGAAAATGCCTGAAAGGGAATTGTTATGAATGTGTTAGATGTGAAATTGCGTTAAGCCCGAAGAAAATTTCAACAAATCTTTGCACTTTGGAAGTATTTTCTTACCTTTGCCTCGGTGCAGGTTCCTTGTCGGGCGATGCACCACAAGCATATCGGAAAGCAAAGAGACGTTTATGTCTGTTCTTGCAAGTTGAAACCTAGGAAATTTCAATAGATGCACGAGAGGGATGTAATAGGCTTCCCGCACATTTCTATGTGCGGGTTTTAGAGTTATTTTAGCCGCCCTTCTCTTGCCGTTCTGCCCGTTTCCTTCTTTTACTTGCTTCAGGCATTTTCGGTTCCACGTCTTTCAAGAAACTCATATCGGAGCAAGGCGCACCAGGGACCGGTGCATCGTATGACTAACTCGGGTATGGAAAACCTTAGCACTTCAGAAGTAACCAACATGTATGCCATGTTCATGATGTGTGACAAGCTAACAAGCCTTGACGTAAGTAAATTCAACACGGCTAAAGTAACTACGAAATCGCCGTAGAGGCTACGCACACGACCAGTGCCGCAGAAGACGGCG
>CAMHEA010000008.1 GCA_946184025.1 uncultured Prevotella sp. | reverse complement strand
AACTTGTCGCCGGCGATGTAGAAGGCTCCGGCGTAGTCGTTCACCGTCTCGTTGACGTAATAGCCCTTCGTCGTCCAGCCGCTCAGATTCTCGTTGTTGGTATATGGCGCGCCGCCTTCGGCCTTGCTGGTGGTATGGGTGGCTTCTACGTCGATGCCGAAGTTGCCCGTTGCATCCTCATTGATGAACTGCGCACTGCCCAGCTTCTTGAAGGCAAACGGCGTGTGGGCGGGTATCTCTTCCGCGTCCACGAAGTACATCGTCTCCGTATGCTCCTCGTCGAGCGTGTAGGCCTGGATGTCCGCATTGGTCTTGAAGGCATAAGGGAGCACCACCGAGCCGTAGCTCGTGCTCATCGTGCGGCTGTACTCCGCCTTGTTCGTGCGGAAGTCGCGAGGGAACTCGATGTCCGTCTTGTCTGCAGAATAGTAGTTCGGACAGCGAAGGTCGGTTTCATCACCATTATAGGAATAGACAACATTCTCCGCAGTAGTAATACTCGAACATCCATGAGGAAGATAGATAACAGCAGTTCGTGGAACATTATAGAACATCGAGTTACTTGAAGCACGTTCAATCTGAGTAATAGCATCTACGTCATCACTCTCATAGAAATCCAAATAACGAAGTTTGGAACAGCCGTTGAAAACATTAGTAATATTAGTGCAGTTGTCCATAGCGAACCCCTTACCAAATGTCAGACCTGTAAGGTTTCTGCATTCAGAAAACAAGGAACTAATGCTGGTTACATTTGCAGTATTGAAACTGCTCACGTCAAGACTACGCAAATTGTGGCATTCATTAAACATACTTGCCATGTCAATTACATTTGCCGTGTTGAAGTCACTGCTCAAGTCAAGACTACGCAAATTGTGACAGCCGCTAAACATAGAAGTCATGTCTGTTACATTTGCAGTATTGAAGTTGCTCAAATCAAGGGTTCTCAAGCCATAGCAATTTACGAACATCCAATCCATTCTAGTTACGTTGGAAGTTATGAAGTTACTTACATCAAGACTTGACAAACTGCCGCAATAAGCAAACATGCCATACATATCGGTTACGTTTGCTGTGTTAAAATGACTGACATCAAGGGTGGAAAGATAGTAGCAAGTAGCAAACATAGATCGCATATTGGTGACGTTGGAGGTGTTGAAGTTGCTCACGTCTAGGATGGTACATCTACAACCGCTAAACATATCTCGCATATCGGTAACGCTTTCCGTGTTAAAATGGCTGACATCAAGGGTGGACAGTTTACTGCAATTATAGAACATACCATTCATGTCGGTAACATTGGATGTATTAAGATTCTCAATACCCGAGATAGTAACAATATTACTTCCATCGTAGAACCAGTGATTGCAGGAAGTCGGCCTTGCCAGGCTAAAGCTAGATTCGAATACTACGTTTGTGATTTTCGACATTACAGAATTCCATCCTGGATAAAACGTTCCTGTTGCATCCGTATTATAATAATCTCTATTCAATTTTCCTGTTGGTGTTCCATACTTGAAGGTAAGGGTACCGGTGGTACTGTCGAAGACGGCGTAGCCTTGATCTGCGTAAAGATGAGATGAGAAGAATAAGGAGAAAAGGAAAGTGGCAAGAAGCCTTCCCCTCCTGAATGACAATAAGTTTAGTTGTTTCATTTTAATTTGTTTTTTTATTCATGCGGTGCGCCAGTCCCTAAAAACACCATGGTTTATAAATGGAAAAGACGTGGAACTGTATGTTCTACATCTCTACCCTGAGGTCGTAGGAAAAACCATGATGAAAAGATATAGTGATGCCAGCCCACGCTTTCGCATGGAGAACCCACTATGCCATCTTGTGCCGTTTAGAAATTTCTCAGGTTTCCAATAACAAGAATAGACATAACGTCTCTCTAATATTTACCCATATTGTAATGACACCCACCCTGCGAAGGGATTGGCATCGGTTGCAAAAATAAGCAAAAAGAAGGAAAAGTCAAAAGAAAAATCGCTTTTTTCATTCAAAAGAAAAGAATATTTTGACAAAAAAGCATTTGTTTAGGGAATAAAAACATCCCCAAAAGGTTGAGAGTTGCCTTGCACTCCCCCACCCTTTGGGGACATAAGAATCAAAAAACGCTATCAGTATAAGTCAAGAAGAACACCACCGGTCAAAACCCTATCGGCAAGACGACTTTCAAAGTGATATTGCGCCCCATGTTGCAGATTCCCATCTGCCCTGTCTTCGGGTTCTCATCAGTGTACTTCAATCGACTGAGATGGTTCTGATAAGCGCGGTCGAAGAGGTTATTGACGGTGAGATACAATGAAGCTATGCGTCTTGCCGAAGCCAACCGTCCACGAGAGAGACGCCCCTTGATGTCCGTCCCGGCAGAAAGATTGAAGAGCGTATAGGAGGGTGTGGCCGTTTCAGTCTCGTCAGCCATGTAGTAATGATTCTGCCGAAGGTGACAAAAAAGTTCCGCGGAGAAATAGGTATTGTCAAAGAAACGACCGTCGTGGGTCAGTTCGTACTTCACTTCTGATGTCCAACGAGGTGCTGGCGTAAAAGGAAGGAACTTCGTTTCACGCTGCTGGTGCAACTGCCGGGCATCGACCATGGCAAAAGCATTTGCAAAGTGGATGCTATGGACGGGATGAATGTCGACAGATGCTTCGAAACCCATCAGCCGTGCATCTCCAGCAGCATAACGATAGGTATGATGTTCTGCATCGAATACTTCTGCGGTACGATGCGTATAGATGTAGTTGTCGATGCGGTTGGCAAAAAGTGCAACCTGCGTAGAAACATAGCGGGAGGTATAATCCATGCCAAGGTCCAATTGCCAACTATGTTCGGGCTTCAAGTGCTGGTTGCCGACCTCATAGCGTATGGTTCCCTCGTGTACACCATTGGCTCCAAGTTCACTCATATTGGGTGCGCGGAACCCCCTTGAAAGATTAGCGCGCAGATTGAGGTTGCCGTTTACGTTATAGACAGCACCGACAGAGCCCGAAACACCATTGAAACTACGGGTAAAATCTTCGAATCGCAATTCGCCGTCATCCCATAAAGCCTCACTATGGAGCCGTCGATGATCAGCGCGCATTCCACCAGTGAGGTTCCACTTGCCAAGCCGTTTACTGGCCGTGGCATACAGGCCGATGTCAGCCAGCCGATAGGCAGGGATGAGAAACTCCTCGCCCTTATTCTCCGACCGCTGAAACATGCCGCCCCATCCAAAGGCCAATTTCCAGTCATTGCCAGGCTCAAACAGGTAGCGCATATCATAATTAAACGTGTGCAGGCGGAAGTAGAGTCCGGCTTCATGGGATGACTCTTCAAACTCTTTCCGCTGGTTCTGCTGATAGCCGAGAAGAACCTTCAACGTACCATTACCTATGTTCAGGGAATTGTCTAAGACGGCTTTGTAATGGTAAATCTGTTGAAAGGGCAACGTCTTTCCATAGGTTTTGAGATGGGTTGTGGCTGCTTCCAATTCACCGGTGGTTTCGTCGCGCTCGCCCTCTACGATACCGGGTGTCAGATGATAGTAGCCGAGCGTCAGATGAGAATATCCCCATGACTTGTTCAAGCCCAGCATCGCTCGTGCAGCCTGCTCACGAAACTGTGATCCGGGCACATAGCCGTCACGTCGGTTCTTGTAGGCATGTGCCATCTTCTGACTCCAACGGGCATCCCATACAAATCCGTTCTGGTTTCCCAAAAGATTTGCCGAATAACCGAAAAGCCCGTTGTTGGTTTGATATTCTGATGTGACGTTCCCCAGCAGCTCGCCCAAGGAGGCAACGGGCTGCGGGTGGAAGATCAACACACCAGCCATGGCATCCGAGCCATACATAAGGCTGGCAGGGCCTTTGAGTATCTCCACCAAATTGACGGATTCGGCATCGACCTCAATGCCATGCTCGTCGCCCCATTGCTGTCCTTCCTGACGAATGCCATCGTTGACAACGGCCACACGGTTATATCCCAGCCCTCGGATGACGGGCTTTGAGATGCCGCTTCCTGTCGTGATTTGTGACAATCCGGGCATGTGAGCCACGGCATCGATAATATTCGTAAAGGCAGAAGCCTGTAAGTCGCGCCTCGAAACGACCGTGACTGGAGCCGGCATCTCCTTCATCCGACTATCGCCTGTGAGTCCAGTCACGACCACTTCATTCAAATCCAGATGTTGATAGAATACATCCGTGCTATCCGGAAGCATCCGTTGCGATGCTTTGCTATCTGTTTGCGCTGCCGCCTGCTGTACCAGTCCCAGCAATATATATATAATAAGGTATAGTTTTATCTCTTTCATATTTGTTATATTTTTATTTGATGGATTATGGGGTGTAGGAAAGATGGTCACACGACAAAGGGAGGAGCTCTACTGAGCCCTTCCTTTGACTATCATATGAAGGAAAACTATACAAAAGGAGGTGCACGCGACTGCTTTGTGCCGTATACGCACCGTGAAAAATCAGCATCGTCGAGTGAAAGCGTACACACCACAACCCTCACTGGCAATGCCAACAGAAGAACCGTTGCTGAAATATACGGCACACTGGCCAACTGACAAAGCAGACAATCGTGAACAACAGACTGTACGGCCGACAAGTGGCCACTATGCGGCTGATGATGAGCACACTGATAGCAATCGTCGCCCGTCGTACGCGCCTCATGGTGAGTGTGTAGCGACGTGAGCAACAACATCGGCACGAACACTGCAAGCAGCATCCTGGCCGTAGTCTGTCTCTTGCTTTTTATGCCCATCGTTTGAATTAGTTTGCAAATATACGGCATTCCTTTGAAATTCCCAAAATGAACGGCCGTTTTTAGGCAAAATTGACATTTTCCGGAGAGCAAGGAAATGGGAATCTCTAATTTCCGGTAGCAGCCCGCATACCATCCATAAATCGCTCTTTCAGCCTCCGAGCCAGTTCATTTTGCGAATTCACTGCCAATGCCCGTTCATAGTTCTGGAGTACATCGAGATAGTAACGCTGACCGTTCTGGACGGGATTCTGGACGATACGGACCATGAAGAGGAATCCGCGCAGGGTGCATACATCCGATTCATCAGCTTGCTTCATGCCTGCCATATCGTCTATCAACCGTTCTACATCGGCCAACAAAGGTTCTGTCTGCTCGGCCTGCGGATTCATCACCGCATAGTTCAAACTTTGCAGAGCCGCTTGATACTTCGGTTGCACGCTGTCTGAATACATCACCTCAATGCGTTTCAGTTCTGCTACACAGGTGAGCAGGGTTTCTGGCGAAGGCTGCTGGAGTTTCTCAAGCGACTGATTGATGAGACTTTGCATCTGATTTTCCTGTGCCGACGCATTCACAACGGCTCCGAAGAGTGCCACACAGACAAGCACGGTTATGCGGCTCATCCTTTCTTTAAAAATTTGAAATGTCATACGCTTTATTATTTTTAAGTGAAATAAAAATGCCTATATAGAAGAAGCTGTCGCGTGATGCCACCACAGGACTCCGTCCTACTCCATCGGCAGCAAATTGATAGCCAAAGACATTCTTCCGCCCCAACACATTGTTGAGTGAAGTATATAGAATCACCTTTGGAGAAAGCAAAAAGGTAAGGTTCATATCCAGCGAGTTGTAGGGAGCCGTACGCTCGTTCATCCATCCTCCGACTTGCGGATTATGGTAAGGACGACCACTTGCGTAAGTGTCTGATAACCCAACGTATACTTTCCATTGCCTAACGAAATACTTTGTAGTAATACACAAGTTGTGACGCGTGGCATACGACGGCACGTCTTCCATAGGATCACTGAGCGAACGACGCTTGGAATCATTATATGAATAGGAGAATGTTGTGACAAGATTAGGCAGAAGCGCGGTCGTTTCTGCATAGAAATCCGCCCCACGGCTTTTTCCGAAGCCCTCATTGACATAAATCCCATCCTTCAGCAAGGGCAGCCTCCGATAGCGTTTGAAATAAGGTTCCACTCGCACCAGCATCCCTTTGCCTTTGAATTGCACACTGGCAATGACGTGGTCGGCCATGCTCTGCCCCAATCTACAGCCGCTCCAGACGACGTGGTCGTCAGCCGCCACCTGGCTATAGCGTCCAGCCATGAGAGAAGCCTGAAGACGCTTGCTCGGAACAAAACTGAGCGTCGCCCGTGGCATAACCGTCACCCTTTTGTCATAGCTTGTATATTCTCCTCGCAACGATGTGTTCAGGAAGCACTTCCCTGTTAGCCGAACATAAACATCCGTAAAGATAGCTATATCCTGATAATCAATACGGTAGGAAGACTTATCGGAAGCTTTGCTGGAATATTCAAAACGTGTATTCCTAAGATAGTCTTCCACGCCGAATGTAGTACGCAAAGCCTTTGACAACGACTTGCGGGCAAAGCCTTTCAGATGGATTTCATTACGAAAGTTCCGATAGCAATCACCAATTGTCAAGGCATCATCCACGAGATTGAGTACCGTGGAATAGGCCAAACCAGCAAACAAAGTCCAATGGCGGCTGGTTTCCGTGCGAAACGTCGTGTTGAAATAGCCGTTATGCTCCTTCAAGCCAAGCCGCCGGCCATCCAGATGTTGCGCCAACGTCGTGTAATCATAGCCGAGGTAGCTCTTTAAATGAGCCGATGTATGAAAATCGTGCTTATATTGCATCTCTCCCGATAGTTTCCTGTAAGGCTCCGCCCAATCATAACGATCGGGAAACACCTTATTATATAACCCCATGTCCAAGTAGTCTGCATTGAATGACAAGGCACTCCACCGCCACGCCTTCGTGCCTCCCGCATTCCACTCCAACGGTGAGAGGCTGATGCCAAATTTGTCGGACGTTGCCACATCGGTGGTTTCCATCGGCAACACCGACGACAAGGCCTGGCCATATTCGCCCTGATAGCCACCCAAAGAAAAATTGATGCCTTTGAACAAGAAGGGAGAAAAGCGGCCACGCACCACCGTATTTCCAACGTTTGTACCGTAGGACATCAACACATGCATCCCATTGATAAACGTCTGGCATTCCTCACTGTCTCCCCCCCGCACATAGAGTCGTCCGTTCTCGCCTACCCTTTGTGTGCCAGGCAACGTTTGCAAGGCTGCCACCACATCGCCACACGAATTACCGGAAAGCACGACATCCCGTGCATCCATCGTCTTGAAGTTGTCACTCTTCCCGAAGGAGAATGAACTTGCCGTGACTACTACCTCATCAATAGTTTCCGCCCGTTCGTGCAGTACCACATCCAAAGCCTCCATTCCATCCACGTCGCCTGTAAACGTAAAGTCATCATATCCCACATACGAGACACGCACCGTCACGTCCCCCTCACGATTCGTCTGAAAACGAAAACGGCCGTCAATGTCGGTCACAGCTCCATCAATGGTTCCCATGACAAACACGTTGGCACCAACAAGCGGTTGTCTACCATCCGTCACGCACCCCGAAATCACATGTTGTGCCATGCCATTCACGGCAAGAAACAAAGCCATCAAGGCCACAGTCAAAAATCTTTTCATGCCGCAAAAGTATGAAGAAACCATCTGAATACCAAATACTTGTGACAGACGACAAACTTCCGTGACCGTCAACTAAGTCCTGTGACCAACGTCTAAGTTCCAATGCCCGGCAACCAAGTCCCCCTCAAGAATTTGCACTTCTGTCCTGATAGTATAGAAACACCCATTTTGGTTGAAAAACAGAAATACCAGTAACCTTGTCGCAATCCTTTAGACTCCCTTTATTTGCAATAAGGTTTGCGATTCTGACTAAATCTACAAGGTAATACAGGCTATATTGCAAGATAATATAGGCTATATTGCAAGGCAATAAAGGGTATATTACTTTATGATATAGGCTATATGACAAGATTGTATGGCTCATCCGGCATGCAGAAACTGGATCCATCAAAAGCAGAAAGGGATTCCTCATGAACGGCAGCTGAGAACAGCAGTAGGCAAAGCCTTCCCGTAGAGAAAGAAAACTCAACCGACGAAAGAACGCAGCAAAGGCACATAGATGCGAGAGACAGGCACGACGGCCATCCTTTCGGAGCCACCACGCACAGCCTGGCGTTCATCTGGTTTTCCTTTCGTGATTTGTTCATCTCCATTCCGTATGCAAAAATAAGCAAAACTTTTGAAAAACACGCCATTCCTTGAAGTAAAGATGGGCTCAAGCCCAAATCGGTTCATCAGGGAACCGCGCCTCCTCCTTCCGAGCAAACGAAAGAGAATGGGCCTCCGATTCACATCGAAAGCCCACAACAACACAAACACAAAATACTCGTTCTTCTGAGAAACCCCATCCAAACGAGTTGCTTATATAGCTGTTTTCATTTAGGGGTGCCTAATCATGTGTCTTTTTTACATGATGCCATCCTCACGCAGCTTCAGCTGCCATTTCCAAGCCGAGGCCAAGACATCCTCCAGCGGAGTGTCGGCTTTCCATCCAAGCACTTTGTTGGCACGGTCTACGTTACCCCATATCTTTTCAATGTCGCCTTCGCGACGCGGGCCGTACTTCCAGTTGAGTTTCACGCCTGTTGCTTTCTCGAAGGTCTTCACGATTTCAAGGGTTGAATTTCCGTTGCCCGTACCAATGTTGAAATACTCCAAGCGGTCGTTGTCGGTATCCAAGACGCGGGTCATCGCGGCAACGTGTGCCTTAGCCAGATCTACAACATAGATGTAGTCGCGGATACAAGTGCCGTCAGGAGTATCGTAATCATTGCCGAAGATGGTAAGCTGCTCGCGTACCCCCATGGCCGTCTGCGTAACGAAAGGAATGAGATTGTTGGGCACGCCGTTAGGCAGTTCGCCGATAAGTGCAGAGGGATGTGCACCTATGGGGTTGAAATAGCGGAGCACAATGCTCTTGATGTCTGCACCGCTATGGATATAGTCATGGATAATCTGCTCATTGATTTCCTTGGTGTTGCCGTAGGGCGACGTGGCTTTCTGGTGGGGTGCCTCTTCGGTTACTGGCAGATTCTCCGGTTTGGGCTGTCCGTAGACGGTGCAAGAGGAAGAAAAGATGATGCCTTTGACCTGATACTTAGGCATGAGTTCGAGGAGGTTCACCAGCGAAACGACATTGTTGCGATAGTAGAGCAATGGTTTCTGCACGCTTTCTCCTACGGCCTTGGAAGCTGCGAAATGGATGATGCCCTCAATTTTCGGATATTTCTTGAAAACGGCTTCCGTTGCATCGTAGTCGCGGAGGTCAACCTGTTCAAAAGCCGGTCGGATGCCGGTAATCTTCTCGATGCCGTCAAGGACTTCTATCTTTGAGTTCGAGAGGTTGTCAACGATGACCACATCGTAGCCTGCCTGCTGGAGCTCTACCGTGGTGTGGGAACCGATAAATCCGGTTCCTCCTGTTACAAGAATGGTTTGCTTCATAGTTCGTGTTTTATTTTGCCGGGGCAAAGTTACTACTTTTTTTCGAGAAATGCGATATATAGCTGCATTTAACGTTCATTTTTCCTCCGGATCTTGTTCAATGAGCTCCAGTCTCTTCACGATGGAACGGGGTGGCAACAGGGTTCCGGGAGAAAGTACGGCATTGGCACCAATGCGACAACCGTCGCCAACGACTGCGCCGAGCTTATGCATTCCCGTAGAAATGCGTTGTCCGTTGATGCGGACGTAGACGATGTCGTCTTCCCGTTCATTGTAATGGTTGGCAAGTATGGCTCCGGCCTCGATATTGACATCATGTCCGATGAGGCTGTCACCGACGAAATTGAAATGAGCCACGGCACTATGCTCCAAAAGCACCGAAGTCTTGATTGTAGTCTTTAACCATATTCATTTAATGACATAGAGATTTGCTTTCTGATACAAAAGTAATGCTTTTTTTGAACACGGCCTCATGTTTGGAGATTTTTGTCCCTTGGCAACGTCTCTTATTCACCCTAAGAAGCGTTTCCAGAAAAACTTTCTCAATCCTTTGCAGAATCCCCAATTTTTATATACCTTTGCGTCAAAATAGAAGGAAAGAGATACCAATGAAAGCAAACGAACAGACCATCCAACAAGTTGACCGCTTCATAAAGAAAGTGGCTCAGAAGTTTCCGGAAACGGAAGAGGCAACGGTAATGACAGATATCCATGTGAGGGTATCTCAAGAAAATGGTGACCTCATGGCTTTCGACGATGATGATCAGGAACTGACACGGTGCGTCGTGGAAGAATGGATTGACAACAAGGATGCGCATTTCTATCAGAACGTGACCAACATCCTTCGTCTGGAAATAGCCAAGAACAAAGCTGTTGCTGAAAATCTGGGCATCATCAAACCTTACAACTTCGTGTTGGAAGACGACGACAAGGAAAACATTGCCGAATTGTATGTGGTGGATGACGATACGATTATCATCGGCGGCGACCTGATGGAAGGATTGGAAGAGGATTTGAACGCTTTCCTTAATAAGCTACTGGAAGAAGAATAAGGAAAACTCTTCAGTTTTTTAACGATAACAGGCAATCGGGCGGATTGAAATCCGCCCGATTGCCTGTATAAGAAGAACATTGGTAAGAATTGCAACCACTACAACTTCATCTTTTTCTTCACCCCTGCGCTCTCATTGCTGAGACGGTCGAGTGCTGTCACGACATATACATAGGGGGTCTTTCCGTCATTATAAGGAAGTTTCAAATGGGTCTCAGACGTGACGGCATAGATATTGGAAGCATGATCCAAATTGACGGATTCATTCTTTCCGAAGCGATAGACCACATATTTCTTTGCTTCATCACACCACTTCTTAGCTTTCGGAGCCTGCCAGAAAAGAATATAGCCGTCGCTTGTCCACACGGGCTTCACCTTCCGAGGCTTACCCGGTGCCTTGTCGTCAAGAAAGGGCATCAACGGTTGTAAAGCCGGTGTTCGCCAGTAGTTCGTGCGAAGACTGGTACCATAATTGCCGATATTGTCTACGGCTGCCTTTGCATACCACAACACGGTTCCCTTGACGTTAGGCAACTGATTGTGAAGTTGTCGCTTGGCCGCTAACTGATGGGTACCAGGATGCTGCGGGTCAGCATATTTCACCGTGCGTTCAACATCCTCACCGATATATAGGGGGCGATTGGCAGCATGCTTATTCCACCATATAATAAGCTCTTTGTAGTCGGCAGCCTTGTTGCCGATTTCCCAGTACAATTGCGGCACGCAATAGTCTATCCATCCGTTATTGACCCATTTCAGGACATCGGCATAAAGGTCGTCATAGTTTTGCAGACCGTTGGTTTTACTGCCGATACCGGGAGCCGACTTTTCATTGCGATAGATGCCAAAAGGCGAAACGCCGAACTTCACCCACGGCTTGGTTTGATGGATGGAGTCAGATAGTTGCTTGATAAACAAATCCACATTGTATCTCCGCCAGTCACCTTTGTCTGAAATTCCATTGCGATAGAGCTGGAATTCCCTGTCGTCTGGAATTTGCTTGCCCGCAACTGGGTAGGGATAGAAATAATCATCAATGTGAAGTCCATCAATGTCGTAACGTCGCACAATATCGTCAACAACCTTACAGATGTATTCGCGATTCTCAGGAATGCCGGGATTCAAAATATACAGGCCGTCATAGGAAAACACCCGATCTGGATGCGTAACGGCAATATGATTGTTTGCCAGTTTCGTCGTATTCTTCGTCTTTGCACGGTACGGATTGATCCAAGCATGCAGTTCCATTCCCCGACGATGGCACTCGTCGACCATCCATTGCAAGGGGTCCCAATATGGGCTCGGAGCCTTTCCCTGCTCGCCTGTCAGGAACTTGCTCCACGGCTCATAGGGACTCTGGTAAAGAGCATCGCACTCAGGACGCACCTGAAAGATGATCGCGTTGACTCCGTCTTTCTGCAATTCATCCAGCTGATAAAGGAGCGTCCGCTGCATCGTCTCGGTCGACAAACCTTGGAATTGTCCGTTGACACACTGAATCCAAGCTCCACGAAACTCACGCTTCTTCATAGCTCCGCCTGCCATTGCCTCTTCGCTGGTACATGACATCAAGACAATGACAATGGCAATGACAACAAGATAAAAATATTTTCCCATTTGTATCGTGATTTTTGAATGTTTCCGTTTCATGGTGTAAAGGTACACATAAACAAGGGAAATGCAAAAGGATTTTCCGCTTTTTCGAAAGATTGAGCATAAATCCCAAGGTTTTGGATAAGGCATGAATCCATCATAGGACATCGTTTATCACACTCGCAATCACCATCAAATAAAAGCCTCACGATGTGAACTGAACTGCACCCCAAAGTTTTGTGTCTAACTTTTGGGGTGCAGTTCATTCATACCTAAGTGAGGCTTTTTATTCTCTTTTCAACTTAATGACGCCGCTTAGCTGCTTTTTGCAAAGTGGCTTTATGGAATCCGCGTTCAGCCCGCAAGACTGCATATACCTTGGAGGAAGGAAGCACCTTCTGGAACTTCTCATGATAAGTGCGTTCCAATTGTTTCATTTCAATTTCCATGTTGTCATGCTTGAGAATGACGCTCTTGCAAGCAGCATCTGTTGTAGGGGGCACCTTCGTCAGTTCGCGCATCTTTCGATGAATAGCTCTCTGCTTGGTTTTCAGTTCGTCAAACAAAGGAAAGAACTTATCGGCTTCAGCTTGCGTCAAACGGGCTTCAATCATGATGTGCCGATGAAGTTCTGCACGAAACTTTGCCGGATCGAACTTACTTTGTGCCTGCATGGCCAGTGTCGTGGTCATGAATAGCAATATCAAGCGTATTTTATGGGTCATTTTCATCTGCATTATTATTAATAGTCAGCCAAATAGGCATACATGTCGTCTGAGTCTATCATCATATAGTCGGCTGCCTGTTCAAATTCGTCGCCATGAACGGTTGTTGCCGGCTGTGCCAGCAAAGAGGCAGCAGGATCTTGCAGAGCTTCCTGCCGGAGGTAGGAATAGACTCCGGAGAAGATAATGATCCCAGCAAAGCTGGCAGCTACTAACCACGGCAAAGTCCGCCGTACTGGTTTCATTTGTACGGTTTGGGCTTTCTGCTCCGGCAGTCGGCTCATTAAGTCGGATGCAAACTGTTCAAAATACCCATCAGGTACTCTGAATGGACGCTCCGTTCCAAATTGCTGCTTCAGTTGTTCTTCTGGATTCATAACCTCAATGCTTTTATATAAAAGACGAACCGTAGACAGGAAGGTTTAATCTTTATTGCTTTTTCTTCACATATTCCGTGATTTTCTGTACGGCGATGTGATAAGAAGCCTTCAAAGCTCCCTCCGAGGTGCCGAGAATGGTACTGATTTCAGAGTATTTCATCTCATCATAATACCGCATATTGAATACAGTGCGCTGCACATCGGGTAACGTGGCAATGGCTTCTTGGAGCAAAGCCTGACTATAATCGCCGTCAAAATACTCATCGGCCATCAATTTGTTGGCCACGCTGAAGTCTACATCAGCACTGACAGCATGCTGGTTTTTCTGCCTGCGTAGGCAATCTAAAGCTTCATTGACAGCAATGCGATAGAGCCAAGTATAGATTTTCGACTTTCCCTGGAAATCATTAATATTCTTCCACGCTTTCAGGAAAGTATTCTGGAGAACATCGTCAGCATCGTCATGGTTCAAGACAATGCCACGAATTTTCCAATACAGCTGCTCACTGTATTGGTTGACAATCATAGAAAAAGCCTGACGTTGGCTTTCCTGACGTGAGAGATCCTGAAAGACCTCCTTTTCTTCAGCGTCGGTAAACAAAACCTACTTGATTGAAATCTTCCTTACGACTTTGCCCACCTTGATGATGTAGCAGCCTTTCGGCAAGTTGAGCTCATAGCGCTTGTCGTTTCCTTCAACTTTAAAGCTCTGGATGCGTACACCTGCTACATTATAGACTTGCAGCATTTGTCCATTGGCACCTGTCACATGAACCGTTGACTGGTTGACAGAGACGAAAATGCCCTGATATTCCTGCTCTATAATCTCCACAGCAGCCTCTGCTTGACGTACAAAAGGCACGGCAAACAGCAGTGTAAAAACCATAGTTAAAGTAAATATTCTCTTCGTCATACGCGTATACACTTTTATCCTTACCCTGCAAAGATAGGAATTCTTATTCAATAGAAGTGTAAAGAGACTTGGAAAAGCCTATCGTTTTAGGTTTATTTAACATATCACACATCAAAGACCATGCCTTCCTGCGCTAAGAAGGAATTAGAGAACACCACCCGCGCTTCTTCCAGCAGCACGTCTTCATTGTTATATCTTGCCGAATAATGTCCCAACAGCAGTTTTCCCACACCTGCCTCAAGAGCCACTTTTGCCGCTTGTTCTGCTGTGCTATGCCAATAGAGTGAGGCTCTATCCTCATGCGCTTTCATATAGGTGGACTCATGGTAGAGCATGTCCACTCCTTTGAGCATCTTCGAAAGATTCTTCATGTATCTGGTATCGGAGCAATAGGCATAGCTTCTGGGCTTCTCCGCAGGCGTAGTCAGTCGTTCGTGTGGTATGGTTACACCATCTTCCGTTTCCCACCCTGCCCCATTCTTGATGTTGTTGATTTGCGAAAGGGGAATATGGTAGAAATCTATCATATCACGGCGGATATGCGGCAATGTCTCCTTTTCACGAAAAAGGAATCCGCAACAAGGAATCCGATGCTCCAAAGGTATGGTTTCCACGGCCATGGTACGGTCTTCATATATTACCTTATTTATATATGTGTCTACCTGATGAAAGACAACCTCATATTCCAGCCCTTGGCAGAACATGTCCATCTGACTTTTGAGCATCGGTTCAAGCTCTTTCGGGGCATAGATGTGGAGCGGTGCGGTGCGTCCCAGCATACCGAAAGTGGAAATCATACCGATCAGACCGAAACAATGGTCGCCATGGATATGGGAGATAAATACCACCGAAAGTTTATTGAAATGAACATGGGTACGGCGCAGTTGCATCTGCGTGCCCTCTCCGCAATCCACCATCATGTATCGGTCGCGAATCCGTATGACTTGCGACGAAGCATAATGACGGAGTGTTGGTAAGGCACTGCCACAGCCAAGAATATAGACGCTAAAAGGTTCCACGTTACCGTTGCTTACTTTACGCGCTTATAGCCAAAGATTCCACTTCCGTTGTCCAGCATCAACGAATCAGCTCCCAGCCCAACCACATCGAAAGTGTCGCGGTTCAGTACCAGTTGTCCATTATGGATCTTCCATGTCGTCCACGGGTTAGCCTCGGCCTCCATATGCGATTCGATAACTCCGCCTTCCTTGATTTCGAAATTCTTGTCGATGCTCACCCATCGCCCTTGCAACGTAGTCAGGTTCAGCACCTTTACGGCCATGGTGTCGCCATAGACGACATTGGCAATCACGGCCATACGGTCACCTGCCAGCAATCCTCCGAATACGGGCGGAATGGAATCGTCAGGGTTAATGATGAAAGAGTGCAACTTCCCGTCGTCGCCTCTCAGTTCCAACGTGTGCATAGCAGTACCTTCACCGCATACGCCATAGATGGTAGAATCGCCTGCACTCGCCGTTTCTCCTGTAAGCACCCGTGTTGCAGGGAGCGTCTTTCCTTTGTCATTTTTGCATCCGGCAAGCAGCAATACCGCTCCCATACATGCCATTATCAAATTCGTCTTTTTCATATTTCTTTTTCCATATTCATCATACAATCAAGCATCAGCCTTCCATGGCTTTCGCCTCATTCCACAATCCATCCATCTGAGCCAACGTCAGATCCTTGATTTCCTTTCCCGCTTTCTTGGCTGTAGCCTCAATGTAGTTGAACCGCCGAATAAACTTCTGGTTGGTATGCTCCAGCGCATTATCCGGATTCAGATGATAGAGTCTGGCTGCATTAATAACGGAAAACAAGAAATCGCCTAACTCTTCCGTTGCCTTTCCCTTGTCCTCTTTCCGAAGCTCCGTTTCCAGTTCAGCAAGTTCCTCGCGAACCTTATCCCAAACCTGTTCCTTCTCTTCCCAGTCAAAGCCAACGTGCCGTGCTTTGTCCTGAATGCGATAGGCCTTGATCAGCGAGGGCAACGAAGTTGGAACACCTCCCAATACCGTCTTGTTGCCATCTTTCTCCTTTTGTTTAATCTGCTCCCAGTTGTCCAGGACCTCGGCCACCGTAGAAGCTGAAGCATAGTCAGCAGTCTCAGACTCCGACGAAACCTCCGGCACATATGGAAGCGGCCTGGGATGCTCTGCTCCCACCTGCGAAGGATGGTAGACATGCGGATGGCGGAAAATCAGTTTGTCTGCCGATTTATTACAGACATCAGCGATATCAAACTGCCCCTTCTCATCACCGATCTTGGCATAGAAACATATATGAAGCAATACGTCGCCCAGTTCCTTGCAGATCTCGCCTACGTCGTTTTTCATCAGTGCGTCGCAAAGCTCATACGTCTCCTCTATTGTATTCGGGCGAAGGCTCTCGTTCGTCTGTTTCCGATCCCACGGGCAATTCTCCCTCAATGCGTCCAGAACGTCCAAATAACGTCCGAAGGCCTTCATCTGTTCTTCCCTTGTATGCATATCCTCTTGTTATCTTCTTTAATATACGGATGCAAAAATAGACATAATTTGCCAAACATACAAATATTGACTGTTATTTTCTTTCCTCAAAAACGTACCTGAAAAACACGACATTCGAAATTTATTCGTAACTTTGCCCCATGCAGAACAAAACCAGCACAAAGATAAAGGGCAACAACCGCCCTATCCTCACCATCACAGGTTCCGACTCCACCGGTGTCTCCGGTGTACAAGCCGACATCAAGACGATGGCCGCACTGGGTGCACATGCCGTAACAGCCATCACCAGCATCACCGTACAGACCACACTTGGTATCCAGCAATTCCACGACCTCCCCACCGACATCGTTGCCAGCCAGATAGAAGCCATTATGAATGACATACAGCCGCAGGTTGTTAAAGTGGGACTCATTCGTACAAAAAGCGCACTTCAAGTAATCGTCGATGCTTTGCGGAAATACAAGCCTAAACACATTGTCTACGACCCCGTGGTCTATTCCAGCCAAGGAGAATTGTTGATGTCCACCGAAGTTGTTCAAGACATCAACAGCCACCTGCTACCCCTATGTACTCTTATTATCGATCGGAAGAAGTACCTTTCCGTTCGTTTGCGCAAGCACGAACAGGGCTCTTCGGAGAACAAAGATGAAAAGCCTGCTGAGAACACGGACAAGAAGCAAATCCCGGACTTCCCCCTTCACGGTCTGTCCAACTCCTTCTCCAGTGCTGTTGCCGTCTACCTCAACCAAGGCGAGAGTCCCCAAACGGCTATCCAACACGCACGCGCCTTTATCAGCACCCAAACCCTGCGTGCAATGACCTTGCAAGGAGCAGCCCCCGAACGATACAATGCCTTTCTCGACGATTTGGACAAACATATCCGTACCAACAGTGACGTGGCCTTCTATGCCGACCGCCTAAATGTTTCCAGCCGCTACCTCGCACAAGTTTGCCGCCGCATGGCAGGCAAGTCACCCAAAGCCATCATTGACGAGCAACTCATGCGAGCCGTCGAAGTACAATTGTCTACGACCACCTCATCCCTTCAGGAAATCGCCCGTACCTTCGGATTTTCCTCACAGGCTCACTTTACCAAATTCTTCAAGAAACAACGTGGCATTACGCCCACCGCCTTCCGTGCAGAAATCTTTCGTAAGAATATGAAAATAGAAAAGGCTTGATTTGACTTTTTCCCTATTATCTGTCCTTGTGCGAAGAAATATTTGGAGGTTCGGATTCTTTTTCGTAATTTTGCTCCGAAAAGTCATAAAAACTAATAAAGTATGATAAAAAAGATTCTAACAACGGCCCTGTTAGCCCTGACTGTGACGGGGCTGCAAGCACAGGAAAAAACAGACGAAGGTAAAACTATCAAGATTCCTGCATGGATCAGCGACGTGAAGCTGAGTGGTTACGGAATGGTACAATACCAGGCGAGTACGCAGGAAAATGCCAAATCCAACTCGTTTAGCCTCCGACTGGCACGTATTTCCCTTGACGGCCGCATTGCGGGTGACTTTTACTGGAAGGCTCAGATACAATTCAACGGCAACACATCAACGCTGGGTTCATCACCACGCGTAGTAGACCTGTTTGCCGAGTGGCAGAAATACAAGTTCTTCATGGTAAAAGCCGGCCAGTTCAAGCGTCCGTTCACCTTCGAGAATCCGATGCACCCGATTGATCAGGGCTTTATGAGCTATTCACAGAACATCAGTGCACTTGCCGGTTTCTCCGACCGGGCCGGAACCCATGCATCCAACGGCCGCGACATCGGCGTACAGCTCCAAGGTGATTTTCTTCCCAATAGCGAAGGTCGCAACTTGTTGCACTATCAAGTGGGCGTGTTCAACGGTCAAGGCATCAATACTGGCGATGTTGATCAGCAGAAAGACCTCATTGGTGGCATCTGGGTTATGCCGGTAAAAGGGATGCGTATCGGAGCCTTTGGCTGGACGGGATCCTATGCCCGCAAAGGTACATGGACAGAACATGACCTCACAAAAAATGGCGTACGCAAGTTGCAACAACGCCGCTATGCTTTCTCCGCAGAATACAAAGTGGACGACTGGACGTTCCGCTCCGAATACATCCACTCCACGGGCAAAGCCTTCAACAAGACGGGCGTGACGAGCAACGATGACGCAAGTGTGAACGAGGCCATTGGCGACAAGGCCGACGGTGTATACGCACTGGCCATTGCTCCAGTCGTGAAGAAGAAGCTGTATGCCAAAGCACGCTACGACATGTATCGTCCTACAGGCGACTGGAACCGTGCCAAGACACAATATGAGGTAGGCGTCAACTACCTGTTCCACAAAAACTTCCAGATCAATGCAGAGTATGCACTGGTCAACAACCGCGCCCTGCCGAATGACAAGCACAACTATTCTGTGTTTGACGTAGAACTGGACTTCAGATTCTAAAGGAAAGACGTATCTCGGAGCGGCGATTCCGTTCTCCTGGATACGTCTTTCAAAAAAACGACAAGGCAATATAATAACCAAATAACTAATAATTATGACAAACATTCCAAGTGTATTTTGGCTCATCCCCGTGGCTTCTGTAGTCGCACTGGGGATGGCATGGTATTTCTTCCGCAGTATGATGGCTGCCGACGAAGGCACTCCGCGCATGCAAGAGATTGCTGAGCATGTGCGCAAGGGTGCCATGGCTTATCTGAAACAACAGTACAAGGTTGTGCTGATTGTATTCGTCGTATTGGCGGCTCTGTTCGCATTCATGGCCTATGGCCTCGGCGTACAGAATCCCTGGGTGCCGTTTGCCTTCCTCACCGGCGGATTCTTCTCCGGCCTGGCAGGCTTCTTTGGCATGAAGACAGCAACCTACGCTTCCGGACGTACGGCCAATGCCGCCCGTGAAAGTCTTGATGGTGGTCTGAAGATCGCGTTCCGGTCCGGAGCCGTCATGGGTCTGACCGTAGTAGGCTTAGGCTTGCTCGACATTGCCATCTGGTTCGTCATCCTCAATGCCTTCTATCAGGGCACACAGATGGCACTCATCACCATTACCACGACCATGCTGACCTTCGGTATGGGTGCATCCACTCAGGCACTCTTTGCCCGTGTAGGTGGCGGAATCTATACAAAAGCTGCTGACGTAGGTGCCGACATCGTGGGTAAGGTGGAAGCCGACATTCCTGAAGACGACCCGCGCAATCCCGCCACCATTGCCGACAACGTAGGCGACAACGTAGGCGACGTAGCGGGTATGGGTGCCGACCTCTATGAGAGCTATTGCGGATCCATCCTCTCCACAGCTGCCCTTGGAGCCACCGCCTTTGCCATGGCTCCCGACATGCAGCTGAAGGCCGTTATTGCCCCGATGCTCATCGCAGCCGTAGGCGTGTTCCTCTCGCTGCTTGGCATCTTCCTTGTCCGCACCAAAGAAGGCGCAACGATGAAAGACCTGCTCCACTCTCTGGCATTAGGAACCAATGTGTCAGCCGTACTCATCGCCATCGCCACCTTTATTATATTATACCTGTTGGGCATTGAGAACTGGCTGGGACTATCCTGCTCCGTCATCGTCGGACTGGCTGCCGGAGTCATCATCGGACAAGCAACAGAATATTACACCTCTCATAGCTATAAACCCACACAGAAGATTTCTGAAGCAGGCCAGACGGGTTCTGCCACTGTAATCATCAAAGGTATCGGTACGGGCATGATTTCAACCTGCATTCCCGTATTGACAATCGGCATCGCTATCATGCTCAGCTACATGTGCGCCAACCACTTCGACCTCACCATGAGTGCCGAGTCCATCGCCCACGGACTTTACGGTATCGGTATTGCTGCCGTAGGTATGCTCTCCACACTGGGCATCACACTGGCCACCGACGCTTACGGACCGATTGCCGACAATGCCGGCGGCAATGCTGAGATGAGCGAACTGGGCGAAGAAGTGCGCCACCGCACCGATGCCCTCGACGCTTTGGGCAACACCACCGCAGCCACAGGCAAGGGCTTTGCCATCGGCTCCGCTGCACTGACAGCACTGGCTCTGCTGGCTTCCTATGTTGAGGAAATAAAGATTGCCATGATCCGTGCCGTGGAAGAAGGACAACAGTTCATTCATCCGCTCACGGAGAAAGCCTTTGATCCCTCTACAGCCACGATGCCTGACTTTATGGAGTTCTTCCAGGTCAACCTGATGAACCCCAAAGTGCTTGTCGGAGCCTTCATCGGTGCCATGGCTGCCTTCCTCTTCTGCGGTCTGACCATGGAAGCCGTAGGACGTGCAGCGCAGAAAATGGTCGTTGAGGTACGTCGCCAGTTCCGTGAGATCAAGGGCATTCTGGAAGGAAAAGCCACTCCCGACTATGGCCGTTGCGTAGAAATCTCCACCCGCGCAGCTCAGCATGAAATGATTTTCCCGTCACTGCTGGCTATCGCCATCCCCATCGTCGTCGGCTGCGTCCTCGGTGTTGCAGGCGTGCTCGGCCTGCTCGTCGGCGGTTTGGCTGGCGGCTTCACGCTCGCTGTATTCATGGCTAACGCTGGCGGCGCATGGGACAATGCGAAGAAGAACATAGAAGAAGGCAACTTCGGAGGCAAGGGTTCGTTTGCCCATAAAGCTACCATTGTCGGCGACACTGTTGGCGACCCGTTCAAGGACACCTCCGGTCCATCGCTGAACATCCTCATCAAACTGATGTCGATGGTCAGCATCGTCATGGCCGGACTGACGGTGGCATTCATCTAATCACCTCAAGGCCTGCACGATGGTCAAGACATCCGTGCAGGCCTTCCCCATTTCCTTTACAAAAACACATCAGCAACAGGATAAAAGAATAACTTTACGAAAAGAAGAAAACAATGACTACACACCACAGACATTCAGGAAAAATCGACTCAGCAGAAAGGCAGAAGATACATACACTCAGTGCTGCAAAACGTAGGAAAATCATCAAGAAAGTACTCTTTGTAACACTATGCATCCTTGCCGTCCTGATGACATTGACGGTGGCCTGGGCCTATTTGATTGACAGCCAGCCTTAAGACCAGGCATCAATTGTCCCCGTTGAACATCTTCGGTAAAGGCGTCTCAACAGGCGGGGAATCTGACAACATCGGGCAACATAGCCTGTATTACATGGCAAAACAGCCTATATTGACAGATAAAACAGCCTATATTTCTTTGTAATATAGGCTGTTTTTGTTTTTCTTTCCTATGGAATGGCTACATCAATGAGTTGTTGATGACGTTCTCGAAAGTATTCATCAGTTGCAAGTGGTAGCGGTCTGTGTAGGTAATACGCAACAAACGTTGCGGAGAAGGTTCCGAAGGCGTTACTGCCAAAGCCACATGCCCCATTGTACGACGCAAGTTCAGCTCCACACAAGGATACAGCAGACCGCCACCAAGTGCCATCATATCCACCCCGAAAGGTCCCACATAAACATTTTGCAGATAGCTGCGCATACATTGGATGATGACAGCAACGACAGCATCCAAGTCTGCAAGGGAAACATGTCGGGAAAGCATCTGCCGTTTTTCCTGTTCCGAGGCAATGATGTTGCCGGAATAGGCACCCTTAGTGGTATGGAACAATGACAGCCCTTCATAGGTTATTGTACCATCAGGGTGTGCAAGGAACTCTGCGGCAAAGTCTTTCACCTTATTATCATAATAGGGCTCAAGCATGATGTGTCCTTGCTGGGCTATGACACGGGCTACCCAGTTCAACATCGGCGGGGTCAGGGAACCGCGGACATATCTCACTCCCCTGCCGCTGCTGCTCCACGGCTCCTTCAACACGGCCGATGAGTCATAGTGCCGTTCATACAGTCTGACCAATTCGTCCACAGACGCAGCACTGCGGGGCACGTCGAAGACACCATCGGCAAATCCTGGCAGCACTTTCATCAGCATTTCTGCGGTCCATTGGCGACCACTGATCATGCGGATACGGCGCAAACGCTCAGCCGAAGGCATGAAGGCCGGAGAGATTCCAGCTTTCTTCAGCTGATGATGTATGGCCAGATCCCATCCCCACGGCTCTATCTGCAAAGATGAGGACACCCGACTTCTCTCTTCAGCGACATCCGTTTCCACGGATTTCAAGTCATTCTTCGTTATGAACAAAACTTCCGGTATCCGACATTTCAGATGACGCACATGTTCCAATGCAGCCGCGACATCGTCGACAAGCACCAGATCACCATCAGAAGCCCACAAAGCCGGAATGAATCCCAAATCAGCACGGAGCTGCCGTCCGGCATGCGGTGCCGTGAAATAAGGGTTATTGTGTGCCAATGCAATATCGTGCTCCGGATTGAAAATATGTAGCTTCATTTCTGTCTTGCCGTTTTTTCAAGCGCAAAGATAACGCAAAAAAATCAAAACCACGCGTAAAAAGAAAATGCTTCCTGTAAAAATCGCTAATTTTTATCATTTTTTGCAATCCGTACTTTGCATTTTATAGAAATTGTATTATCTTTGCACATTAATAGTATGGTTGCATAGAGCAACATCATTTAAAAGAATAAAAGGACTCTAATGGATGCTTTTTACCGTACACATGCCTACCTCGTGGAACATGCCAATGCTCCTGTACGTCGCACCCTCATGGATGAGATAGACTGGAACGACCGCATGATTGGCATCAAAGGCACAAGAGGTGTCGGTAAGACCACCTTCCTTCTGCAATACGCAAAAGAAAACTTTGATGCACGGGATTCGCGTTGCCTCTACGTCAACATGAACAATTTCTATTTCCAAGGACGCGGCATCGCCGACTTTGCCGGAGATTTCTACAGAAGGGGCGGGAAAGTCTTGCTCATTGACCAAGTGTTCAAGCAGCCAGACTGGAGCAAAGAACTCCGTCGCTGCTATGACAGCTATCCCAAACTGAAAATCGTCTTCACCGGTTCAAGCGTGATGCGTCTCAAGGAAGAAAATCCGGAACTCAACGGCATCGTCAAGAGCTACAACCTGCGTGGATTCTCTTTCCGCGAATTCATCAACTTGCAGACAGGAAACAAATTCCCGGCCTATACGCTGGAAGAAATCCTGGCTGACCATGAACATATCGTGAAGTCCATACTTCCCAAAGTCAGTCCCTCAAAATATTTCCAGGACTACATCCATCATGGTTTCTATCCTTTCTTCCTGGAACACCGGAATTTCTCGGAAAACCTGTTGAAGACCATGAACATGATGACAGAGGTGGACATCCTGTTGATCAAGCAGATCGAACTGAAATACCTGACAAAGATCAAAAAGCTGTTCTACATGTTGGCTGTTGAAGAAACAAAGGCTCCGAACATCAGTCATCTGGCACAAGAAATAGAGACCAGCCGCGCCACCGTGATGAACTACATTAAGTATCTGGCTGATGCGCGCCTCATCAATATGATCTACCCTGTAGGCCAAGCTTTTCCCAAGAAGCCTGCCAAGGTGATGATGCACAACACCAACCTGATGTATGCCATCTATCCCATCAAGGTGAACAAGCAAAAACTGATGGAAACCTTCTTCATTAATTCCATGTGGAAAGACCATTTGGTAAATGAAGGCTCGAAAGAGGGCATATACATGGTGGACAAAGATCGGAAATTCCGTATCGTTGATGCCGACAACACGAAAATCCGATATGCCCCCGATACAATCTACGCCCGATACAATACGGAGATAGGAAAAGAAAACAAGATTCCCCTATGGCTGTTGGGCTTCCTCTATTGAAAAGAAGAAAATCAAAAGTATTATACATAAACATTTTAAACAACAACAAAATGGCTAAAGAAAAAAAGTTTATCACTTGTGATGGTAACGAGGCTGCTGCTCATGTGAGCTATATGTTCTCTGAAGTAGCTGCTATCTACCCTATCACTCCGTCTTCTCCCATGGCGGAGCATGTTGATGAGTGGGCTGCCCGTGGTCGTAAGAACCTTTGGGGACAGAACGTCAGCGTACAGGAAATGCAGTCAGAAGGTGGTGCTGCCGGTGCTCTTCACGGATCACTGCAGGCAGGTGCCCTGACTACAACCTTCACCGCTTCCCAAGGTCTGTTGCTCATGATTCCTAACATGTATAAGATTGCCGGTGAGATGCTGCCTTGCGTATTCGACGTTTCTGCCCGTACGCTTGCTTCTCACTCACTCTGTATCTTCGGTGACCATCAGGATGTCATGGCTTGTCGCCAAACGGGATTCGCCATGTTCTGCTCGGGTTCTGTTCAGGAGGTAATGGACCTGACGGCCGTTCCTCATCTGGCAACGCTGAAGACTGAGATTCCTTTCGTGAACTTCTTCGACGGCTTCCGTACATCCCACGAATACCACAAGATTGAAGTGATGGATCAGGAAGACATTGCCAAACTCGTTGACCCAGCCGATGTTGAACGCTTCCGCAATCGCGCACTCTCTCCAGAGCGTCCGATGACCCGCGGTACCGCAGAGAACCCGGAGACATTCTTCACCCACCGTGAAGCTTGCAACGCTGCCTACGAAAAGGTTCCTGAAGTTGTTGAATACTACATGCAGAAGGTTTCTGAAATCACAGGCCGTGAGTATCACCTCTTCGACTACTACGGAGCAAAGGATGCAGACCGCGTCATCATCCTGATGGGTTCTGCAACCGAGGCTGCCCGCGAAGCTATCGACTACCTGACAGCTCAGGGCGAAAAGGTTGGTATGGTTGCCGTACACCTCTATCGTCCATTCTCTGTCAAGCACTTGCTCGCTGCCGTACCCAAGACTGCTAAGCGCATTGCCGTACTTGACCGTACCAAGGAGCCGGGTGCAGAGGGCGAACCGCTGTATCTCGATGTGAAGAGTGCCTTCTACGATGTAGAGGACAAGCCGCTGATTGTTGGTGGCCGCTATGGCCTCGGTTCTTCCGACACCACACCGGCTAAGATCATCGCCGTCTTCAAGAACCTCGCACTCAACGAGCCGAAGAACCACTTCACCGTAGGTATCGTTGACGATGTCACCTTCTCTTCCCTCCCTGTAGAAGAAGAAATTGCCATGGGTGGCGCAGGCATGTTCCAGGCTAAGTTCTATGGTCTGGGTGCTGACGGTACCGTTGGTGCCAATAAGAACTCTGTGAAGATTATCGGTGACTCTACCGACAAATATTGCCAGGCTTACTTCTCTTACGACTCCAAGAAGTCTGGTGGTTTCACCTGTTCTCACCTCCGTTTCGGTGACACACCAATCCGTTCTACCTATCTGGTAACCACACCTAACTTCGTGGCTTGCCACGTTCAGGCTTACCTCCACATGTACGACGTGACCCGTGGTCTGCAGAAGAACGGTACGTTCCTGCTGAACACCATCTTCGACGATGCCGAGCTGGAGAAGTTCATGCCTAACAAGGTAAAGCGCTACTTCGCACAGAACAACATCACCGTATATACCATCAACGCTACCAAGATTGCTCAGGAGATTGGTCTCGGCAACCGTACCAACACCATCCTCCAGTCTGCATTCTTCCGCATCACAGGCGTCATTCCTGTTGAACTGGCTGTTGAGCAGATGAAGAAGTTCATCGTGAAGTCTTACGGCAAGAAGGGTGAGGACGTTGTCAACATGAACTACGCAGCTGTTGACCGCGGTGATGAATACAAGAAGTTCGACGTTGACCCAGCATGGGCTAACCTCGCTGACGACGCTGAGAAGGCTGACGATGCTCCTGCATTCGTGAAGGAACTCGTTCGTCCTATCAACGCACAGGCAGGTGACCTGCTGAAGGTTTCCGACTTCGTGAAGTTCGACACTGTTGACGGTTCTTGGCTGAACGGTACCGCTGCTTACGAGAAGCGTGGTGTAGAAGCCTTCGTTCCCGTTTGGAACCCAGAGAACTGTATCCAGTGCAACAAGTGTGCTTTCGTTTGTCCTCACGCTGCTATCCGTCCGTTCGTCCTGACCGACGAGGAAATGGCGAAGTTCGACTTCGAGGCTATCACCATGAAGGCTCCGAAGGCTATGGCAGGTATGCACTTCCGCATCGAGACCTCTGTTCTCGACTGTCTGGGCTGTGGCAACTGTGCTGACGTTTGTCCGGGTAACCCGAAGACAGGCAAGGCCCTCAAGATGGTTCCGTTCAACCCGGATGCTGAGGATATGAAGAAAGAAGCTGAAAACTGGGATCGCCTCGTGAAGGAAGTAACCAGCAAGCAGGATCTCGTTGACATCAAGAGCAATGTGAAGAACTCTCAGTTCGCACAGCCGCTGTTCGAGTTCTCTGGCGCTTGCTCCGGTTGCGGTGAGACTCCTTACGTGAAGCTCATCTCTCAGCTCTTCGGTGACCGTGAGATGATTGCCAACGCAACAGGTTGTTCTTCAATCTATTCTGCTTCTATTCCTTCTACACCTTACACCACCAACGCAAAGGGTCAGGGTCCTGCATTCGACAACTCACTGTTCGAGGACTTCTGCGAGTTCGGTATGGGTATGGTACTCGGTAACAAGAAGATGAAGGAGCGCGT